>JACUTQ010000004.1 GCA_014859725.1 Methanosarcinales archaeon
AGGAAACGATATGAAATAGTGATGAAAAAGATGGAGGAAATATTACAAAATCCCCATCATCTCACTTTCCGCAGGTATCTGAAATTTTTTAATAATTTTTACTGATAGTGGTTTTACATATCTCTAAAATATTATATTTATATTGTAAACTTATAGAAGACATGTTTTGAATATAGGATTTGCCAATTTCGGCAGAAAAATACATGCATCTTTTCGAACCATTTTTTCAAAAATTTAGAAAACCAGAATCATCCGACATAATTCAATGTTTTTAAAAAAGATTTGTTTTCAAAATATACCTGCGGAATATAAGATCATTATAAGCCTCTAGCCCATGATATGAAACATTTACTACGAGTTCATATCGATAGTTCGTTTGTATTAGTCTTTTCTATTAATGAAAATGATGAGATGGTTTTATTCGTAGATATTGATTATCATGATAAGATTTATGGATATTTAAAGGATTGAGTAGAGTACTATTCATCTGTCTTGATCCCTAAATCATTAAAATGCGAAATTTAATTTTCTACAGAGAGCTGGTGCTCAGCCGCAATCGCCCGGGCTGTATCATAATCCCGGGAAAGTGGACTGGAATAGACGGCATCGACTGTCTTTTCAGAAGTATTGACTGCCAGTTCCTGCGCCTCAATAACACCAGTTGAATCAAGAGGAACATCAGCATTACCCTGCAAAATCCCTAATACATTCCAGGAAGTTTGGCCATGGCGGACAAGAATTATCTTTGTTGGGACTGAACATTGGGAATCATCCCAATTTTCATTGCCATCATCAGCAACATTGGAATTGCTTTTGATCAAACCTGGGGCGACAAAGATTGTAATGAATAGAACAAAAATTAATAGTAATGCTATTATTATTTTATTCATATATTTTCGGCACAGTTCCAAAATCCAGTTATTCCAACGAATATATCAGATGCAGATGCGATTACAAATCCGTGTAAATCCGCGAAATCCGTGTCTTTTTATTTTTTCAGACGCGGATTAACACTGATTTACACCAATTTCACCTAAAGTCGGTGTCTGAAAAATAACTGAAAAATGGGAAAGTGCCATATTTTCGCTCCCGTAATTTATTGGTCAAATCTTACATAAATATTTCATTCGATGTTTTTTTACACGTTTTGCCTTTGCTATCAGGAAAAACGTCATATATGCGCTAAACATTAGAACCAATTGCCGGTGGTGATATTATTAGCCGGGGTACACAAAATATTTAACCGCCTATAGCATCGGTGCCAGAATTAAAATCCATACCTGGCAGTTGATGGTTCAACAGGGAGTTTCACCCGTATGGTGAACCTGTATACTACCTTGCCGTCCTGCAATCTGAGATATTTTGTACTCTCTTTCTTGCTTCCTCCCAGTACTTTCATGATCTTGGAAGAAATATGCCTGCCACTGTTCATGCTTGAAATGTATAGGTCAATCCCTTTTTTTACATCCAGGAATTCACAATCAGCATGACCGCTGTAGCGCTCAATGATGTTATATATCGACCTTGTCTCACTGTCCGTGATCTCCCTATCGGCTCGTATCTGCAGGATGGCATCGTGTCCCATTGCCTTTTCAAATACAGGGAACGACCAAATCAGTTTCGCTTACCCTTCGTAATAGATCCTGTAGATCCTGCCTGCATTATCATCACTGACCAGCAGCGAACCGTCCCCTGCAATTATAATATCCACCGGCCTGCCCAGCACATTACCGTCCTGAAGCCATCCCGTTGCGAAATCATGTACTGAAAGGTCGTCCATATCTATCCTGACGATCTTGTAACCTGTAGGTACATTGCGGTTCCATGAACCGTGATATGCAACGAACAGATCGCCCCTGTATTCTTCCGGAAAATTGGAGCCATAATAGAATGCCAGTCCCAGCGGAGCAGAATGGGCCTGCAGATCCACCAAACTGGGAATCTCAAAAGGTTCCATGCATGGGTTTCTGATATACACATTCTTATCAAAATCCGTATCATGGATATTCCTGCCGTAGCAAATGGGCCAGCCGTAGTTCTTGCCCTCTTCCACCAGGTTGATCTCGTCCGGGGGCAGGTCATCTCCAAGCCAGTCGCGGCCGTTCTCAGTAGCATACATCTTACCAGTCAGGGGATGGAATACAAATCCCACCGCATTCCTGAGTCCCCTGGCAAAGACCTGACACTCTGTGCCGTCAAGATTGCATCGTGTAATGGCTGAGCGTCTTTCATCCTTTTCAATGCAGACATTACAGGACGAACCTGCACTCAAATACAGACTGTCATTATGGATCTTTACGGTCCTGGTAAAATGACCCCCTGCCGGCAGATCGTCAATAAGGATCTCCATAGTATCTCTATCAGCGACAAGATCACCATTTATGTCCAGTACCCTGACCACCCGTTGCTCCTCAGCAATATAGAACCAGCCTTCATGGAAATCCAATCCATGCGGGTTGTTAAGATCATCGATGAATACTGCGGTTTCATCAGCCCGTTTATCACCGTTAGTATCACGAAGGGCCAGAATCATGCCCTGCCTGGTAAGTGAAACAAAGAGCACGTCATCCTTGAGCATCATCATCCTTGTTGCAGCATTTGGCCCCGGATATGAGAGCAGACTGCTGCCAAGATCATCTGCATAAATTTCTATTTCGAAGCCAGGAGGTAAATCAATAACAGCGAGAGATGCGGAATCGATTGACGGCCTGATACCCACAACGAGATATAGTGCTGCCAGGATTATTAATACTACTCCAATCGCACTGATAACTATCCATAATTTTTTTCTCAATCCCACCTTTATCATTTCGATAAACTCCCCCTATGTATTATGAGTTGATATATTCAAGGTGTAATATCTATTGGTTTTTTCTTTCCCCACACTAATGCCACCAGTTCCTCCATCTCCCACTACAGATTGAAATTGTCAGCCTGATCAAATCCCTTTTCAAGATCCTCAAGCTTCATATAATGTGCAGCTCTCTGATCTACCCATGTATGGAACACCTGGAACTTTATTTTTTTCAGCAATGACTTCTGCTGCACCACATCCATTACCACGATATCGCCTCCCGGTTTAAGGGTCCTGAACATCTCGGCCAGCACGAACATGGCATCTGTTTTGTGCCTGGCACGGTTCAACATCTCAACGGTAATATCGGTGCAAACCACATCAGCAGGCTTTAATATCTCTGCCACATAACCGGTACCCGAAGCTATATCCAGTATACGCATTCCTTCCTTGATATCGATCTTTTCCCTCACCTGGCGTCTCATATGGTAATAGTATCCGAATAATACCATACGTGCACTGGCATCATAGGCCGGCGCCAGGTTCCTGAAAAACCTGCGCCTCATCTTTGCCCTTTTAATTCTATCCAATTCCACACTCTCCTTATCATCTTTATCGTCTATCTACCAAACGTTTCGGACGCCCCTTCAACTTATACATTTCCAGCCCTTTGGGACCTGTGAAATTGAATATGATCTTGAACGTCTCTTCGTCATGGATCTGAGCGAAGCCCGGTTTGAACCGGAAAAAGGCTTTCAGAAAATTCTCTTCTATTGCATTGTTATCACTTTGAACCGGGTCCAGACATTCCATACTTACCCGTAACGTAGTCTCACCTTCATCATCTCCCCCATAAAGGAAAGCCTCATATTCTCCGGTCAGGTACTCCATATTCTCCCTCTGGAAAACACCCCGTTCCACATCTACCTTATTGAATGGAAAACCTGAGACCCAGACTGTTTCTGCTTCCCTCTGCGGATTTTCGATCTTCATATGCGTTCTTCCGCAGGCACATTGTTTTCTGGATAATACCACAGTAGTATCCTCAGTGTCATAATTGAGGAGTAATGTCCCGCACTTTGCCCCTACAGGTAAAAGTGTGGTTAGCACTGCCCTGCCGCAGTCCCCATCTTGCACGAAACCACCCATCTGCGGATCATAAATATCCAGGTGCACCATATCTTCTGGCACGTGAAGACCGCTCAGGTCGGTACACTCACCGCACATCGTCCCTTCGGTGCTTCCATAGGTATTGTACACATCGCATCCCCAGATTTCTGCCAGGTACTGCCGCGACTCTTCTGCAAAGCTCTCTCCTCCAACAACAAGGCGTTCAATGCTGGATTCTTTTGGTGACATATGCTGTGCCTGCATCCTCCCTGCCAGTCTCAGCAGTTTGAACACACTCCCCACGATAGCAGTGGGATGGTATGAAGTAATAACACGCACCGGGAAGGTACACTTGCCTTCAGGTATGATGGTCATGCCCAGCTCATGGGCCGAAGTGGTCATGGTGTTGGCACCCACATTCATCCCATATGATGCGCAGACCACGACTCTATCACCCTTGCCAAAGCCCTGCGAAGTAAATATTCTGGCATATTTTTCTGCATATCGCTGCCAATCATCCCAGGTTAGAAAAAAAGACTTCGGGGTCCCGCTGGTGCCAGATGTTTCATGGATCGTGTAGATATCCATCCAATCAGTACTCTTGAACTCAAAGTCCCGTGTTTCAGGCGGCTGATGCTCTCGAATGGTCTTACCCGATATGATGGGCAGTTCCAATAGATCCTCATGTGTCCGAATATCGGCCGCATGTATTCCATGCCTGCGAAACCAGCCTCTGTAGAACTCAGAATGTTCGGCTGCATAATCAACAGTATAGTCTATCCGCTCATCGACGAGAACATCCAGGTCCCCACGTTCCATTGTTTCTAATTCTTCGTCCAGATACAATCTCATATTGTTCATTTCCCCACAATATAATTTGTTAACTTTATCTATAAATAGATGTATACTATAAACAATTGGAGGTGAAATTGGCTTCATTCAGAAATAGTTATTATTAATATAAATAAAAACAGAACAGATATTTGGAGTTGATTTTACAACCTAATACAATCCGAGGGTATATTATGGAAGATAAGAACATACGTAACATTAGTCTGGGTATAATCGTAATATCTTTATTGATTTTAATAGCATTGCTTGCCTCACCTCTTTTTGGTATTGGCCCATTTAACAAATCTCCTGCTTGTGACATTGGATTCCTGCATATAAAGATCATTGATGATAATGAAACTGATACCTTGAGTATGGTGGCCAGTGGAACCACGTCAAAGGTGGGTATGAAATTCTACGTAAACGATATTATGGTGGCAGAAAGAACTGTTGATCCAAAAGATGTGATAAAGATTCAGGGTGATTTCGGTGCTGTTGGTGAAACTGCTGATGTGGAAGTCATCACAAAATTTGATGTTTCTCTATATAAAGGGACAGTTACCATCCAATCATCGTGAATTAACAATGTACTATCTCATCCCACAACCTTAAGGCCTGACACCTTTATGGTCGGGATTATGATAGTACCCAGTACTTTCACATCCCTTCCCGCACCATTTATGTTTTGCAGCAACTGAAACACGTTTCCAGTCAGCATCGCTGACTTTATCGGACTTCCAACTTCCCCGTCCTTTATCAAAAATGAATTTCTGGCCTCCACACTAAAATCCCCTGAAATAGGATTTGCAGTATGAGCACCTATTACTGAACCCACAAGTAAACCCTTTGGAGTTTCAGCAATCACATCACTGGGCGGGAATTCCAGTTTCATGTTGCGAATATTAATGGATGTGGTCTGTGCATAACTGTTCCTTACGGCATTACCAGTTGATTCCACTCCACCTTTACCTGCAGTATATGTATCGTACAGGTACGTGCAAAGCTCACCATTGCGAATAATATGGTTCTTTCTTGACGGCGTTCCTTCATAATCGGATTTGGCTGAACCGATACCTCCTTCCAGCATTCCATCATCCACGATGTCCAGCCCCTCAACAGTCAATTGACCTCCCATTTTGCCTGTTAGTGCTGAACGCCCTTTTTGGACATTATCAGCACTCAGGGAGGGTAATAAAGTACTCTCAAGTATATCTGCTATAGCACTGGGTTTTAAGAGCACCTCGGTCTCGCAGGTTTCTATCCCCACACCATTAACTGAAGCTGCCGCCTGTCTGGCCGCTTCCTCCCCGATATGATAAAAATCAATATCCAGATTTCGTGAAATATCAAATTCGTAAGCGTTCGCCAGTCCATTACCCTCTCCGGACCTGCATTCCATATACCCGTCGATCCTGGTGGTCTTTTCTTTAACTTCCACACAACTGGTATTTAGTATGAGGTAATCAGAACTTGAACAGGTGAACTTTCCAGTGGTCGGAATGGCTTCTTCTGCAGAGACTGCCCCCTCTATCATACTGGTGGAAAGTTCGATACAGGTATCAATATCCACACTCTCGATCCTGGGATCAAATATCCTGGCAACCTTTTTGTATGTGGAACCCCTGGCCAGTCCGGTCCATTCAGGGTCACTTGCCCGCACCTTTGCCGAGCTTACTGCAGCCCGGGCAGCATTCTCGATATGTAGGGGCATATTAGTTGAGGAAAAACCAATGGCACCACCTACAATGGCCTTGATACCCAAACCTCTGCTGTGGGTTTCCCTGGCGAGGTCGATCTTATCAAGCTGGATATCCACATGGATGCTCCTGGCTGATAGTCCGAATACCTCAACCTCATCGGCACCTGCCTGCCGGGCCGCTTTCAGCGCTTTTTCGGCCATATTATAGATTAGATTAATATCGCTCATCCGCTGCCCCCTACCGTGGCTTCAGATATCAGAATGTGAGGCGATCCATCAGAAACGGATACTATCTGCCCGCCTTTTCCACATTGCCCTGAATTCATTTTCTTATCACCGGCAGCCAGCTTAACGTGCATCAGTATGTCAAGAATATGTCCTGACAATGAAACATCTCTGAGTGGCGCGGCCAGTTCACCGCTTTTTACCATAAATCCACGTTCCGCATTGAACTGGAACACACCCTCACCTGGATTTACCTGGCCCCCTCTGCTGCCAATCAGATAGATTCCGTCCTGCATTTCTTCAAGCATTTCCTCAAAATTCGAATCTCCGTTCTCGATATATGTATTACTCATCCTGATAATTGGCCTGGACAATCCCTGGGACCTGGCATGTCCCGGCAGTCCGGTCCCTGGTATTTGGGCTGCTGTTTCCCTGGAATGCAGATATGATGTCAATATCCCATCCCTGATCAATGTAGTAGGAACTGATTCCACCCCTTCGTCGTCCACAGGGTAATAACCGAAACCGTGCATTGAAGGATCGTCTATTACCGTCACACAGGGTGCTGCGATCTGGCTGCCAACCTTATCTGCCAGTATGGAATTGCCCTCGATCACGTGATCTGCTTCAACTGCATGACCCACAGCCTCGTGAATGAACACACCTGCCAGTTCCTGGTCGAGTATTACAGGCATTCTGCCCCCTTTTGGTACATTTGCTGACAACAGGTCCCTTGCTGTATTGCCTGCCTTCTCAGCCAGCATCAGGGCATCATATCTGTCAAATAGTTCATAGCCACACACACCAAACCTGCTCTCCCTTCCTATCTGAAAAATTCCGTTTTGCGATGCTACAGCATTTACTGCAAAACCGGTCCTGACCAGGTTGTATTCAGTTTCGATACCTTCAGAATTGATATATTCCACATTTGTAAAGCTTTCAGAATAGACCACACTGGTACTGGTAATATCTTGTAACTTGGCCCTTTTATGAATCTCAAGTAACAGGCCAACCTTTTCCTCAATGGAAATATCACCTGGATTTTTTTCCACTTTTGGAAGGTCATGTACTACCGAAGGCTCCACTGATGCCAGTTCAATATTTGCTCGTGGAGATTTCAGATGGGTGCGGCTGGCAAGCGTTACTGCTGATTCCAATATTTTACCGGCATCCTTCGGGTTATCTGAAGTAACAAGTGCCCATGATCCCCCAACCAGGGCCCTGGAGGCAGCACCCTGGTGAAAACTTTCTGAGATTTCATGGATCTCCCCGTTATCAATAAGTATTGAGAGTCCTGTGGTTCTTAGTATCCTGGTATCATAAAAATCAGTGTGCTGCGTCAATTCTATCCCGCCCGATTAAGGTACTGGTGTGGGCGTGCTCGAAATATTATCCGAAAGGTTCAGACTCAGTAAAGGCACCTGGGCTGTTTTTTTGATCCTTTCGATCAGTTTTTTCTTTTCATCTCCAACTAGACTATTATCCAGCACTTCGGTGATATTGGAAACCGGGATAATTCTGATCTTATCCTTATATTCATCCTCGATCAGCACATCGCCCATATTTGATTTCGGAATGATCACTGTCTGGATCCCTGCCTGTGCCGCAGCCTCGATCTTATAGGTCACACCACCTACAGGCAGTACATCGCCCCTCACAGATAACGAACCTGTCATAGCCACTGTCTGATCCACTGGAATATTCTCAAATGCGGATAATACGGCTGTGGCAATACTTATGGATGCACTGTCCCCTTCCACGCCCTCATATGTACCAATGAACTGGATATGAACATCCATGGTTGTGTTATCCTTACCGCTGACCTTTTTAATAAGGGCAGATACGTTATCCACTGCTTCCCTGGCAATCTTCTTTAGCATGCCGGTAGCAATTATCCTGCCTTCTGAACTGGACTGGGCTGGTGTAACCTCTGCCATGATCGGCAGCACGATTCCTGAATCATTGCCCATGACAGCAAGACCATTGACCCTGCCAACAGTAGCACCTGTGCGTTCGAACATCTTGTAATCTTTTCTGTGTTCAAGGTACTGGTCGGTAAGCTGCTGTTCAACTGATCTGGCAATTACTTTAGCCTTTAATACGTGCTCTGCAAGGGTCAGTTCTGCTCCCTCGGCCCTCGCGATATCGCCTGCAACTCTAATAAGACCGCCCAGGTCCCTCAATTTCAATGTAAGATGGCCTTTCCTTCCAGCCCGACGCCTGGCTTCCCTGAGAATCTCTTGAATAGCAGTCTTATCGAAATGGGGGATTTTGCCATCCTTCTTAATTTCCTGTGCAATAAAGCGCACAAGCTTTCGCCTGTGGTCTGCTGTATCAGGAATGGTGTCACTCATGTACACTTCATAACCGTAACCTTTAATCCTGGATCGCAATGCCGGATGCATACCTTTTAGAGCGTCCAGGTTTCCTGCCGTGACCATAATGAAATCGCATGGAACAGGATCTGTCTTTACCATAGCACCTGACGATCGTTCACTCTGCCCTGTGATTGGAAATTCCCTCTCCTGCAGCGCAGTTAGCAGATTCTGTTGTGATTCCAGGCCAAGGGTATTTATCTCGTCAATGAACAGCACACCCTTATGTGCTTTCTGTATAGCTCCACCCTCCACTCTATCGTGGGCAGGGGTCTCAAGACCACCGCTCTGGAAGGGGTCATGTCTTACATCTCCCAGCAAGGCTCCTGCATGTGCACCAGTGGCATCCACATATGGCGCAATCTCTTTACCGGCATTTGAAACTAACATTTTGGGAATATATGTCTCTTCCTTTGGCATGAACTGACGCAGGACCATAAAGATCAATACTGCAGCTATTATACCCCATATCAATGCCTGGGTTAAGAATGAGTAGATAATAATCCCGAACACGAAAATCATAATAAACATGTTGCGGGCCTGCATCCGCTTTTTTGCCTCAAGTTTGTGGGCGTCCACGATCTCTTTACCTTTGCCGGCAGGGACTACCCTGATCTTTGGCGTATTGTTTTCCTCGGGATTATAGTAAACAAGTACATCCTGGAGTTCTTCCTTAGGCAAAAGCTCTGCCATAGCTTTGGCCAGCATGGACTTACCAGTGCCAGGGGTACCCAGCATCATCACATGTCTGCGCTGAGTTGCCGCTTTTTTTACAACTTCTACAGCATGTTCCTGCCCGATAACCTGATCGATCAACTGTTCAGGTACTTCCATTTCGGTAGTGGAGGAAATATCAAGCCCGCCAAGCAGGTCTTCTATATTTTCATTATTAGTATTTTCAATGCTCTCTGTCACAATATTCCCCTTATTATATAATTCAAAATATATAAATTTAATAACCTATTAATATTATATATAGTTATCAGTTTATATGCTTATAAACTTATTTTGCCAGGAGTGCTATTTTCATTATTTTTTTACTCTATCCTTTTTCGCCAGAGTTAAATATGTTACTGTAGAAAAATCCATCTATGAACAGGGATTCGGGAATTACTAAAGAAGAAATTGTACAAAAAGTGATAAATGGTGAGATTAAATTCCACGAAATTGACAAGTATATGAACATTAAAGACGCCGTAACATTACGAAAGACTGCTTTGGCAACTTTAACAGGAACGGAACTGGATAATATTGGTAAATTTTCTATTGATGAGACAGAAGTATCAGGACATAATATTGAAAATATGGTTGGAGCGATCCAGATCCCTGTGGGTGTTGCAGGACCTGTTACCATCAATGGAGAATATGCCATGGGAGATTTCTATCTACCCCTGGCCACAACAGAAGGTGCCCTTGTGGCCAGTTCTAACCGTGGTTGTTCGGTAATATCGGCCTCTGGGGGGGCAAGTGTAAGAATATTCCAGGATGTGATGACCCGTGCACCAGTATTCAAGGCCAGGGATGTGGTACAGGCCAGAGAATTTGTGGACTGGGTCAATGATCCCAGGCAATTTGAAGCCATGAAAGCCAGGGCTTCTGAAACTACCAGGTTCGGGGAACTGCTGAATATTGCGCCCTTTGTGGTGGGAAACAACATATATCTCAGGTTTGGTTTCGATACCAAGGACGCTATGGGTATGAATATGGTAACAATTGCATCCCAGGCCATTTCCAGTTTTATCACAGACCAATTTGATGTTGAACTTATCTCCCTTTCAGGTAATATGTGCACTGATAAAAAACCCTCTGCCATTAACAATATTCTTGGCAGGGGGAAAACTGTAGTGTCCGAAGTGGTCATATCCAGAAACCTGGTAAGTACCAAACTCAAAACCACTCCTGATTCAATGGCAGAGGTCAATTACAAAAAGAACCTGTTAGGCTCAGCAAGGGCAGGGAGTACAGGTTTTAATGCTCACGTGGCAAATATTGTGGCAGCTATGTATCTAGCATGCGGTCAGGATGCAGCCCATGTGGTAGAGGCCAGCAGTGCCATAACCACCATGGAATTAACAAAGGAAGGGGACCTTCACTGTTGTGTCACTCTGCCCGCAATTCAGGTAGGAACCGTAGGAGGAGGCACAGGTATAGCTACCCAGCGTGAATGTCTTGAAATATTAGGGGTAGCCGGAGCAGGAGATCCGCCGGGGACCAATGCTAAGAAATTAGCCGAGATTATTGGAGCGGCTGTGCTGGCAGGCGAAATATCATTAATCGGGGCCCAGGCAGCCGGACATCTGGCACGGGCACATCAACAACTGGGAAGGAAATGAGGAATAAAAGGATGGAAATGATTTTTTCAAAGTTTCAGATCGCTGATATAATTATTCGATCAAATAATATTAGCAGTTTCAGGTTTAAAAGACCACATGATTTTCAATACCTTCCAGGCCAATATATCATTGTTCAACTGGACCTTAACCACCAGATAGTCCGGAAAGCATTCTCTTTATCCAGCAGTCCTACTGAACAGGAATTTATTGAATTTACCAAGAAATTCACCGGACACGAATTTTCAGAGGGGTTGAAAGCTCTGCAAGTGGGAGATTCTCTGAACCTGGAGGGGCCTTTCGGGTCTTTTACGCTAAAAGAAGATGAGAATAAGATTGTCATGTTAGCTGGCGGGATTGGAGTAACCCCTTTTAGAAGCATGATTCGATATTCTATGGATAAAGGCATTGACAATGATATTGTAATGATATGCAGTAACAGGACAGAAGATGATATCATTTTCAAGGATGACTTCCAGGAAATGATTAAACAACACCCCAATTTTTCCATTGTCCTTACATGTACCAGGCCAACTAATAATTGGACAGGTATTTGCGGTAGGATCGATCGAAACATGATTGAAAGAGAAGTCCCTGATTTTCACGAAAGGTTGTTCTATATCTGCGGCCCGCCTGTTATGGTTAAAAGTATGAGAGAATTATTGAGATCAATGAAAATTCCTGATAATATGATATTATTTGAGGATTTTTTCGGATATTGATTTATTTTTGATAGAAAAGGTAAATTTTCGAGAGAAAAGATAATCCCCTTTGGAGTATGATAATTATTCAGGTAATAATTATTCATGGGAGAAGGGATCTCAATGAAAGATAGCTATTTGATTTTGGTATGTATCATTACCACTGCAATCGTTTCCGGGTGTGTGTCAAATCTTGATGAGAGAGGTGATACCGTAGTTCCCGAATCTTCATCAACTATGACTTTAGCAGAAAATGGGAGTGAAAACAAGATTGATATTCCCTGGGTAGAATTGCCTGATGATTTTAGAAAAGAGACAGAAAGCACGGAGTACCAGAATATAGAACTCACTCCCATTTTCAGGCAGGGCAACAATGCTATAAAAGGGACCCAACATATTGATGTGGAAACATACAAATTACAGATTGATGGACTGGTGGATAGACCAGTTTATTTTACCTACAATCAATTAATTGCATATCCTCCAACTTCAAAAGTGGTTTCACTGAATTGCGTGGAAGGGTGGAGTTTTACTGCAAAATGGACAGGAGTCCCATTAGAGACCTTACTGAATGTAACCGGGATCAAGGATAATGCTACTGAGGTAATTTTCTATTCCTCAGATGGTTATTCCACATCCCACAGCCTGACTTACCTTCCGGATAACAATATTATCTTAGCGTATAAGCTAAACGATGTGACCCTGCCTGATGAAAGGGGATTTCCTCTTCAATTGATGGCTGAGGATAAATTCGGATATAAATGGGCCAAATGGATCATACGAATCGAACTGACAGATAAACCCTATGAAGGATACTGGGAGAGCAGAGGATATAGTAATAATGCTGAAGTTGGCGGGCCCGCTTTTGAATGATGAGTAGACTTTTTAAAATAACTTATTATATTTTTTGTATCTTTTCATTCTTCGATAACAGTGCCACACGGCTGAGTTCCACATCATCGAGAAGTTTGTAGTCCAGTTCCAGGGCCAGTTCGTTTGAGAACTGCAATATTTCCTGGTGTAGGGGCATAGCACTTCGATCCAGGCGTTTACGGGAATATCCAAGATGCATATAAGATTTGATTTCCACAAAGTCAGGATTTGCTAACTCTATCAAACGCGCATAACCTGTCGTGTTAACAAAATTCTTACCTTTTGCCAGTGTTATTCTTATGGCAGTCCTGGCAGGATGATCGTGCAGGACTGCCAATGAATGCAATATCTTCTCCCACTGTTTTGCGTGGTTGGGATTGCAGCACTTCATATAGGTCTCTCTATCGGGAGCGTCCAGGCTCATATAAAGCTGGGTGGGCTTGATGTTTTCAATCACTTCAGGATTGGTACCGTTGGTGACCACAAAAGTAGTAAGTCCATGGTCCCTGAATTCATCAACAAGGTCAGGAAGATAAGGATATAATGTGGGTTCTCCTGCAAGGGATATGGCAGCATGTTTGGGTGCGAGCGATTCCTTCCATTTTTCAGGATCTGCCTTGTCCAATCCTCCATAACCTGACATCAGTCTTCGCTGTGCATGGATGCAACCTTCCACAATTTCCTCAGGATTATCCCATACCCTGGGAACTTCCACAGGATGTTCCACGGGCCTCCAACAGTGTAGACAGGCCTGGTTGCATCCAAGAAATGGGGTCATCTGGATACAGCGGTGGGAATCGATACCATAAAATTTGGATTTATAGCAGCTGCCCTGCAGTTTTATGGATCTGCCTGACCAGAGGCAGGGCTTGACAGCGCTGTGACTGCCCACAATATGATACCCTTGTTTTTTGAATATATCAAAAGAGTTCATTTGTCCTAAAGATTCACTGAAATGAGATAATATTTGTGTCCATAGTTGCAAGATCAACAATTGTGGCTTTGGCCGGGTCAGGCTGCAGGTTCATACGCCGCTGGAATTCTGTCTGGGACTGCCAGGTGCCGCTATTAACCAGTGTAACTCCCCGATAGGTGTTACAGCCTACTGTATGAACATGACCGCAGTGTAGAATATCAGGAGGTTTATCAATGACCAGATGGTCGTGTTTTTCTGGTGCAATAGATACCCGGCTGCCGTACATAGGTGAAAGATGACGTCTCCGCAACATCTCTATCATGGGTTTTGTAGGATCATCATATTTCATACCAGGTATGTTTGCCACAATATCATCCATGCTGCGGCCGTGATAGATCAGAATGCGGACCCCCTCAATTGAGATTACTGCCGGGTTACCCACAAATACCACATCTCTTTTGAACATCTTTTGTATCTTATCGTCGAAAGTGGGCTGTGGTTCGGCCTGGCGCACTGCGTCATGGTTGCCAGGAGATATTATAACTTTGATATTTTTTGGGATCAGGCTAATATATCCAGCAGCTGCCCTGTATTGTTCGTACACGTCACTTATAAGGAGTTCCTTTTCCTGGTCCGGGTATTTTCCAATACCGTCCACTAGATCTCCAGCAACTACCAGGTATTTGATATCTGTTATGTAACCATTATTTCCCACAGGGAATTTCAACCATTCAATAAAATCCAGCCATTTATCTTCCAGAAATGTGTTACTGCCCACATGCACATCAGAGATTAGCACAGCTTTGCCATTGCTGTTCTTCTCTCCCAGTACTTTATCTGTCCTCATTGGAAGGTCAGGCCACATGATATTATTTACAAACAGCATGTCTCCATCATCGCTCAATGTACCTGTAACCCCTATCACTTCGTCCAGCATCACTTTCATGGCATCATCAAAGAGGTTCTTGTTCTTTTTCAATACTATTGTTCTAAGCGATCCGCTGGTGTCTTCAATCTCAATAAATCTGTGACCGTTCTTAGAGGTACGCAGATCAGATACCATTCCGATAACAGATACTTCCTCTCGACCTTCTACCAGGCCGGTTTTTCGTTTATTCAGGCTTTCTATGGGCCTGAAACCTACTCCGCGACCTCGCAACAGTTCGCTCAACCTGGAAAAACGGTCTCTGAAATAGTCCACAAATTCTTCATATTCACCGACACAGGTGGATTGGTCAGTAATATCAGAAAGAATGTCCATTTCACCGATCCACTCATCCTCATAATCGGGATCTTTATGAAATTGATTGATTTCAGATTCCGAAGGAGCCACACATTTATCTGTAAATCTTGAACCAATATGTTCCGGACCAACAACCAGTGTGGACTCATCCAATGATTCCAGGATCTTGTTGATAATAAGAGAATCGGGATCGTGCTCCATAATTAACGATACAGCATCTGGATGAATCTGGTAACCGGCTTCTGCAAACTGTTCTACAATAAATGAAGTGTGATTTATTCTATCCATAAAATTCGCACAAACTATTATCCCCTTACACGCAATAAATATTCGCACATATGGAACTTAAAGATAATGAAACGTTTTCCAAATTAAAACATTTATATAGAAGGTTCAAGACAAGTGAGAATTTTTTTGTTGAACTGACCCGGGATATGCTGTTCGTAGCAGCGGTCATATTAGCAGTAATGGTAGTTTCATATCTTACTCTTGGTGTTTTTGGAGTCCCTGCCGTTAGTGTTATATCTGGAAGTATGGACCCACATATGAAAAAAGGTGATCTGGTAATCTATCAAAATCCAGACAGGACTAATATAATAACTTATCAGGATGGTGCTACCAGTGAGTACAAATCCTTTAGAAATTACGGAGACGTAATCCTGTACAATAAGAACGGTGATACCACTCAGATTCCCATCATCCACAGGGCTATGTACTGGGTGGAGGTCGGAGAGCCTATGTGGAATGGAGGACCTGCAGCTCCTTATTCAGGCTATATAACAAAAGGGGATAATAACACAGTTAATGACCAGGCAATTCCAATAAGTGAGGGGCGTCCGATCAAAGAAGAATGGGTCATGGGTGTATCACGATGGAGAATACCATGGTTTGGATATCCTATAATGATAAAAGAAGAGATTATCAAATTGATACGATAATATATTCCTCAGAACGTATTGACTAATAAGGACTGTGCACCAAAAGAGAGTTTGAAATCCTCAAGTGGTTTTATTCTATAATCTTCAAGTAAAACATACCTGGTATTATTAGGAAGGACGCTTAAAGAAATCTCCTTGGTGCGGCCGTATCGACCCTTGCTTACAACAATGGCGTTGATTATACCCAGCATATCAAGTTCTGATATGAGATCTGTCACTCTGCGCTGGGTAAGGATATCTGCTCCAATTTCCTTACACATTTCCTTATAGATATTAAATACTTCACCGGTAGAGATATTATTATCCCGTTCTTTACTTAGCAATACCACACTTAACAGCACCAGTTTGGATTGAGTTGGAAGGGTTCGGACCACTTCGACAACCCTGTCAGACTCAATCTTTTCCTGAGCTTCTCTTACGTGTTTCTCCTCGACAACCGGAGACAAGGATCTCTCAGCTATCTCTCCTGATACTCTTAAGAAATCCAGGGCGCGTCTTGCATCTCCATGTTCCTGGGCTGCAAAAGCTGAACAAAGTCCGATTACAGATTGATCAAGGACATTTTCCTTAAACGCCATTTCAGCTCTTTTTTCTAAAATATCATAGATCTGTTCAGCATCATAAGGAGGAAAAATAACTTCTTCTTCCCCTAAAGAACTTTTTACCCTTGGGTCCAAAAATTCAGTGAATTTCAGGTCATTGGATATTCCAATAATGCTTACCCTTGCATTTTTCAGATCCGCATTGATCCTGGAGAGATTATACAATACATCATCTCCTTTTCTTACCAATTTGTCTATTTCATCCATAACTACGATGACTACCCTTTTTTCTGAATCAAGAGATTTTTTAAATTCTTCATATACCTGGTCAGTGGGCCAGCCTGTCATAGGAACTTCTTTGCCAAGGTGTCTTGCAAGGGTTGCCAACAATCGATATTGAGTGTCTACTACTTCGCAGTTCAAATAGAATAAAAAGCAGGGCATTTCATTATTCTCGCCTGTCTTTTCCAGTTCCTTACCCACGTATTTAACTACAGCAGTTTTTCCTGTTCCTGTTTTTCCATAAATCAAGATATTAGAAGGTGTGTCTCCTCTAAGGGCTGCCACTAATATACTGGCAAGGGTCTTTATCTGATGATCTCTGTGAGGTAACTGACTTGGAGTATATGTAGGCCTGAGAACCTCTTTGTTCTTGAAAATTACTACATTATTTAGATAATCTTCGAATAAAGATTTTTTATCAGTTTTTTCTGTTTCTTTTTCTAACATTAGCACACCCGTTATTATTAAAAAATTGCTGAAAATTATTGACCTTCCTCATAAATCATCACCCTGATATTTGAGTTAGAATCCTAATAGCTCCATTGGAAGTATACCTTTTAAACGTTCTGGTCACCACCCCCCAATTTCCTGTAGAACTCTATATAAGATAGGTAGAAAAACAAACAGTATTCGAAATGATATTCATTTTTTTTTTGATTGTATTTTTCTAAATGTTAATTTATTATCATGATGATTTCTTTCATCACCCCCCCATTTCCACTGGAAAATATAAATAGGACAGGGACCGTATGATTTCCACTGGAGATTTAAAATAAAAAATGACAGAAAGAATAACAAAAAATAAAAAATGAAAAATATATCATTTTTAGTTGGTAAATAAAATTATATAAACATTTCTATTTAGTGCTTAATAAATACAACTGCACAATTTCCCGATTTTTTTTTAATTTCCAATGGAAATCATGGGGATGGTGTAGTCCGAACTAATTAAACACGAAAAAATAAATCAAACCTTTTCAAGTACACTGATCCTTCTTGTCAGACTCCGATGCACCCTTTGGGTATACACTTCACTCACCACAAAACCAGAATCCTCTGCCCACTCCTCAATATTACATTCTGAAACCAACACAGCACGTCCGCCAAACCGCAGGATCCTGTATATTTCATTTAAAGAGTGCATCATCAATTGTTCAAGGGATTGCGCCTGTATGAGTGCGGAGCGTCCGTACGGCGGGTCGGTCAGTACAATATTAACACAATTATCTCTTATTGCCATGTCTCCTGCATCCTGTAGAAAGACAGAATAATTGACACCGTAAAAATCAAGGTTCAGCTTTGCACCATTAATGATCATCTTCTGTACATCGCACCCCACAGTCACTGCACCAATGAGTCCCGCCTCTATGATCAATCCACCTGTACCGCTATATGGGTCCAGAACAATATCATTTTGTCGTACACGAGCAATATTTACCACAGCCCTCGCCAGCCTGGGCATTAAGACACCAGGGTAAAAGAAAGGCTTGTTCTGGGGATTGCGGGTTTCAAATACACTTCTATCAATGCATTCCAATACCTTTCCGAAGATACATTTACTATCTGAAATTATCGCTCGATATCTAATATCAGGGGCTTTTAGATTGGCTTTAAATCCTTTATCATAAAGAATTTTCCCAATTCCACGCTCGATCTCTTCAGATGAAATATGACTCTTGTGCTTTATCTTCTTGGTCCTTATATTATATGTCCTGGAAATATGATCTTCAAACTCAATACCTTCAGCCATTTTTAGGATATCTGCAAATTCGGCACCTGAAATCCCAAGTACTTCGATAATATACCACGTCATGGCAAGTCGATTGGCCAGTGTATTCATTTGAGAAATAATAATTCCAGGGACTTCAATAACAAGAATCTGATCAAGTTGATAATATAAAGAAAAACCAACATTTTCGGCTTGTAAAACCCCGATTACCTCAGCAGCAGGGAGATCAGGATGTTCGCCAGACAGTTCAAAAGCTATTAAAGTCATCTTTTAGATTGTTATGATATTAGGATTGCATGTTCTTTATGAATTCATTGAATATTTTTGCATTTATTCCATACCAAATGTAATTTTCTAGCAGTCGTTTGGCAAAAATTTTTTTAGAATATGCATCATCTTCCCATGGTATATCAAAGCCATAGTTCACATTTTTAAGCAAAAGGCCGAATGCAGGTGCAGGTTCCAAACCCTCCTTGAACTCTTCAGGCTGCAGCATTTTCTCCAGCCATTCCATATCCCTTACCTCATCACCTATCATCTGAATTGCAGTGACGATTTTTCTCACCATATGCCATAGAAAACTATTTGCTTCAATATCCAGGGTGACAAAATCGTCGTCTAATCTGATGTCAATACGTTTAACCGTTCTTATAGTAGATTTATCCCCGTCCGAAGTGGCAAAATTGGAAAAGTCATGAGTGCCTTTAAGAAATCTTGATGCTTTTCGTATCAAAGGGATATTTATGCACCCACACATGATATACCTGTACTCCCTGCTCAGAGCATGTCTTCTCGGATTAAAGTCATTCGCAACTTCAGCCTTTGACCAAATCCATAGAGAGGGAGGCAATAAATTATTTATCACTCTTGGTATAGCCAATTTTGGATTGTCTGTATCAAAAGCTATCACTTGTCCCAGTGCATGAACACCTGTATCTGTTCGACCCGAAGCAATGTAGCGGGCACTTTTTGGATCTTTGATGATGTTAAGTTCTTCGAGAACCTTGAAAAGTTCATTCTCAACAGCATAGGCGTTTTTCTGGATATGGAATCCATGGTAATCAGTACCGATATACGCTACCTTCAAAGCAATTCTCATACGATCAATCGATGTGATTTAAGCTTATGTTATATTAAAATTAACTCAATAAATTCTTAATATCGTTTTTTTCTACTGCGAATATAATCAACAATTATTAGAGCACCGATTATGAATACGCAACCAAACAAAAACCACAGGCCATTATCGAAAACAAATCCTGAATCTGCGGCTTTCTGGGCTTCTTGTGCAACTTCGGAAATTACCGCCCCGGTAGTATCATTTACCATCATCTTATTGGCAGTTTCATTTACAGCACTGCCAACACCATCTCCGGCATAATAGAAAACATTGGATACCATCTCATCTGATGACATCCCTTCAAATTTTTTAGACATAATTGTATTATTTAATTTGAAATATGGACCTGTCAATAATTTAACAAGACCGGTAGCCAATATTGCAGCAAGGAAAACTCCGAGATATTTTTTCAGGATATCGACGATTGAACCATTATCTATTTTCTCGGGCACTACTACGATCAATTTACGAACAGGTGCATAAACCTTTACTTGCCTTCCTTTTTCGCTGTATTTTATACGTTCGATCTTTACAAGCCCTGCTTCTACGAGATTCTCCAGATTATATTTTATCGTGGTTAGTGGAGTATTTAATTTATTGGCAATTTCAGATGCGCTCATTGAGTGCTCAGCCAGTAATTCCAATACTTCCCTGGCTGTGTCGTTGGTAATGACCTGTGTTATTTTCTTGGAGTCATCACCTAATGGCAGAACAAGGAATTTTTCACTGTTATTTATTTCATATTTTTCCATGTTGCAAAGTAGGTCTCATTTTATACAAATAAATAGCGTTAACTGCAAAATAGTTCGCAGTTATTGGCTTTTTGTATATGGTTGTATCTTTAAAAAATGCCTGCTGAATTGACTTCGTCTATTAATATTTTGATGTTCAGCAGCCCGTTTAATTATTCCATTCCAGAAAATATCTTCCATATTTAATCACCTCGATTTGGAAAGCGATTGCTATAATTATTAACCAAAGCCAAGAGCAAGGTGAAAGTAATATATGAACTGTAACAAGCCTTTTATATCATAAACCAACTTTATATTTGAGGTTTTTTATATGGAAGAATTTAAAGCGAGGGATCGTTTTCTATATCACTGAATCGATACGTGGCAAACATGTAACTATTTTTGATACAACCTTGCGAGATGGTGAACAGACCCCTGGCGTATCTCTTACTTTTGAGCAGAAAAATGAAATTGCGAGACAGCTTGACAAGCTGGGTGTAGATATCATTGAAGCCGGGTTCCCCATGTCATCAGATGGTGAAAAACAGAATGTATCAGAGATCGCAAAGATGGGGCTGTCACTGGAAGTGTGTGGATTGTCAAGGGTAGTCCTGTCTGATATTGATGCATGTCTTGATTGCGAAGTGGATATGGTGCATACTTTTGTGCCAACATCAGATATACAGCGTATTCACACCATCAAGAAGAGCAGAGAAGAAGTGCTTGATATGGCAGTTAAAGCTGTTGAATATATTAAAGACCATGGTGCAAAGTGCATGTTCAGTGCTATGGACGCTACCCGTACAGATTTTGATTATCTTTTAGAGATTAACAAGGCAGTACAGGATGCAGGATGCGATGTTATTAATATACCTGATACAGTAGGTGTTATCGTACCATCTGGTATGAAGGACCTGATAAGTGAGATCCGAAAGGCCATTACCATAGATATAGACGTGCACTGCCATAACGACTTCGGACTGGCAGTAGCCAACAGTCTTGCTGCAGTTGAAGGAGGTGGAGATCAGGTGCAGGTCACCATAAACGGTCTGGGAGAAAGAGCAGGCAATGCAGATCTGGGTGAGACTGTTATGAGCCTTCATAGTATCTATGGAGCAAAAACAAATATCAATACCGAGTACCTGGTTGAAACGTCAAGGATGGTCGAGAGGTATACGGGAGTGAGAATCCCCCCCATCATGCCTATTGTGGGTGAAAATGCCTTTGCTCATGAAAGTGGTATCCATACTCATGGTGTTCTGACCCGGACTGATACTTTTGAGCCAGGTATCATGACACCGGAAATGGTAGGCCACAAACGAAGGATCGTATTAGGTAAACATGCAGGTAAGCATGCGGTTGGCCAATCCCTGAATGCTGCCGGTCTGGACCCTGACCCTGATCAATTGAATGAGATCATGTCAAGGATGAAAGATCTGAGCAATAAGGGTAAGAAGGTAACAGATGCAGATCTGATAGCCATAGCTGAGGCCATTATGGGTAAAGTCAAAAAATCAGAAAGACCTATAGATCTTTTGGAGGTCTCGGTTATGACAGGTAATTTAATAACCTCAACTGCTTCTGTAAAAGCCAGGGTCAGAGGGATTGAAAAGATAGAAGCATCAACCGGAGTAGGTCCTGTAGATGCAGCCTTGAATGCGGTACAGAAAATCATTGACGGGCATAAAACCATTAAACTCAGGGATTTCAAGATCGAAGCAATTTCGGGTGGTTCGGATGCTTTGGCTGAAGTTATCATCGGGGTTGAGGATGATAAGGGTCACATCATGACAGCCAGAGCCGCCAATGAAGATATTGTGATGGCATCAGTGGAAGCCCTTGTAACTGCAATGAATCATGTACTCATGATGCCACACGATGACTGATCCTGCGACATATATTCTTGACCTGGACGGTGTTGTATATCTCGGGAAAAATATTATTCCCAGAGCCGATGAGGCCATTGACCGTTTAAGGGATGCAGGCCACCGTGTGATCTTTCTGACAAACAACTCCACACGTTCGAGAGAATCAGTTGCCAATAAGCTGAAGAGTATGGGCATCATGTGCGCCGGCAGTGATGTGATAACTTCAGCTTATGCTGCTTCTGTTTACATCAAAGAACAATATGGTCCGAGTACTGTCTATTGTATCGGAGAGCCTGGTCTTATCGAGGAACTGGAACAGGAAGGGCATACCATATCCCAACAGAACGTTGACCTGGTTGTGGTGGGTCTGGATAAGGAATTCACCTATCACAAGTTGGAACTTGGTCTGGACAACCTTAGAGCAGGGGCTGGATTTATAGCTACCAATACCGATGCCCTGCTGCCTACTGAATCCGGTTTTTTGCCAGGCGCAGGCAGTATGGTTGCTGCTCTAAAGGCTGCTTCCGGCAAAGACCCTATTGTGATAGGAAAACCCAATAAACCCATAATCGATGTGCTGCTAAATGAATATGGCCTGAAAAATGGAGAATGCGTGATGATAGGTGACCGGCTTGAAACAGATATTCTGGCAGGGATCAATGCAGGTATGAGGACCGTACTGGTCCTGACAGGATCTTCCGGTATAGAGGACATTGAAATATCAGGGATACGACCTGATACTATCCTTGACAGTATCGTGGATCTTGGTCCCTAACGGCTCATGCGCTCTTTATAGTATTCTTCCTTTGGTACCATTTCAAGATTGCAGCATATCAATGGATCGTTACCAGGAAACAGTATTTCGATCTCATTACCGCATATCTCGCATAAGTAGATATCGCCCATTTCAGTCAATTAATTCGTCCCCATTTGATAATTTATTTGATAATAGTATTCTATCGTGCTATTATTAATATTTTATTGAGTCCGGGAATATCGTATTTAAGCTATGGGTAATGCTGAATTGTTATATCCTAAGGAGTTGCGCATAATTAAATTGAACAAATTTTATTATTTCGTGGACATATTTTGTAATTCCATTCACCATGGAAATCATCTTTTTCAATGTTCAATTCATCCATTTCTTTATCATAGATTTTAATTCCTGTTTGATATCCATTCCTATCTATCTCTGCACTTATTTTCAGACCTTTTTTTGTTGTAGTACTTCCTATTAAATTTACCATCACCTCATGACTCACTAATGGTTTTCCACGCCAGTTTTGTGTAATATGGCAGAACATTCTATGTTCAATTTTGTTCCATTTGCTCGTACCTGGTGGAAAATGGCACACTGAAATCTTTAATTGAGTTTCATCAGCAAATTTTTGAAGTGATACCTTCCATAGTCGTGAACGACGGCCATTACTGCCACCACCATCAGCAATAATTAATAGACTATTTGCATTTGCATAACGCTGTACTCCCATCTTCCGCCACCAACGTCTTATAGTCTCACATGCAAATTCAGCAGTATCGTGATCTTTTCCAACGCTAACCCATCCCACATTATCCGTTATGTCATACACACCATATGGGATGCCTTTCCCTAATGCTTTATCTTTAAAATCATAAACTTGAACCTCTTCAGGTTCGCCTTTTGGACGCCATTCCTGGCCAACATTCTTAAAGTCCCCAATAAGTTCCTTCTTTTTTGTATCTACTGAAATTACTGGTTGTCCTCGAGCCTGAAATTGCTTCGTCTTTGAATTTATGTATTCGAATTGTGCATCACGATCTGGATGTGAGGCACCTTCTTTTGTTTTTCTGTTAGATTGAAGACTATAATCCAAATCATGAAGCAGTTGAGCAACTTTTCTATCACCGATTATATGATTTTGTCTTTCAAGTTCTTCTGCCAATTTTCTTGTGCTTTTACAAGTCCATCGTAGTGGAGATTCTGGATCGCCACGAGTGGCAGGCTCAAGAAGCATTTCCAAATCTTGTATTAATGTAGTATCTTTTTCAATGAGGGATTTACGTCCCCCTCCAGAACGTCGAATCTTCACAACTTCTAATTCTTTTCCCTCGATTAGCTTATTTAACTCCTTCATAGCCCTGGTAATCGTAGTTCGCGATAATCCGGTAGCATTTGACACCTCTGATATACCACCCCACCCTATTGCTTTCGCCTCTATAGCAGCCCATA
Organism: Methanosarcinales archaeon; assembly: GCA_014859725.1. Classification (NCBI taxonomy): domain Archaea; kingdom Methanobacteriati; phylum Methanobacteriota; class Methanomicrobia; order Methanosarcinales; species Methanosarcinales archaeon. The sequence continues at coordinate 24,517 of JACUTQ010000004.1, forward strand.
TGCGGCATGTCCTCTCATCCAAGATATTTTTTAGCGGTTCGTATTTGCTTCTTATGATGTCTACGTTTGTCATATACTAACATAATAATACGGCATCATATATTACTATAATTGTTCATGTTATTTATGCGCAGTTACTAACTGCTCCCAGAACCCAGGTTCATCTTATCCAGATACCGTACAGCAACACAGACTTCAGTGCATTTACCGCATCTGTTACAATTGTCTGTCACTATAATAGATTTATCTTCAATTGTTATTGCATTTTCAGGACAGGCTTTCTCACAGATCGCACATCCTGTACATCTGGCTGACCTGACAAGCTGCCGGATTGCAGAATTAAAAAGCCTGCCGGCCGTCTCTTCATCATGAGCATTGATCTGCAATGTCCCGTCTGTGTATAGCTTGATGCTTCCTTCAGGAGTCTGGCTGATCACCACCCCCAGGTCTTCTGAATAATGAACCTCCCCCACAATTTTCAATGTCTGTATTGCATTTTCTATTCTAATTCCTTTAACATTTCCTTCGATACTATAACCTCCGGCCTTGCAGGGTGAAATGCCAGATACAATTTTTATATTGAAAGCTTCAGGTTCTGCGTCTTTTGGCATTATTGAAATACCCAGTTGTTGGGCCAGCTGTTTCATCTTTGGCGGGTGATCACGCCAGCGCCAGAAACCATGCCTGATATATTCTTTAGAAAAGCCTTTTGATTCTGCCCATTCATGCAGGTAACTGTCCCATGTGCGGTACAGTTTTGGGTGTAATATTTCCATTCGTTTATATTCCGCTGTGAGCGCTGCCGGACACAGCCAGCAGCCGATGCGTTCGAATCCCTGGTCATATAAAGGATTATATTCCAGGCCCCGCCAATAAATATACAGCCATACCTCAATAGCCCTCCAGTCCTTGATCGGATAGATATTGACCTGGCCCGGTACAAATGGATTTTCCTCTTTGGGTGGGATCCGGGCCCTGGAAAATGATTCAAATTTGCGCTTGCCGTCAATGGTCAGGAAATTCCCGCCTCCAGCAACCTGAGTGGCAGGGGACAGTTTACAGACTTTGCAGCACCACCGGTAATCCTTGGCAGGGGGCCCGAAATCTGGAAGGTTCTGTTCGAAGGCATCTCGCGCATCCAGTTCTTCCAGCTTGATATTATTTTCAATGCAGAATTTCCGTGCATATTCCACGGTTTCCGGGAATTCCAGACCCGTATTGATAAAGTACGCCCGGGGAGGTTTTTTCAGAGCGCTCATAGTCAGGTCAAGCACTGCAAGACTGTCCTTCCCGCCGCTGAATGAGACGTATACTGGTCTGCTGCGGAATTCTCTTTGGTTGGCCATGCCCCTGATGGTATTGATAGCATTCTTGCCCAGGTGTTTTATTGCAGGTTTGTTGGCCTTTATCACATCATCCATTGATGGTATTTTTTCGTGTAATCGGGATTTTGTACTGCCGATCTTCCTGATCCTGACCGCTGGAGTTTCGTCTTTTGCCATATCGTTAGAATTTAACAGAGCTGTTCCTACTCCTACCATGCTGCCCTTCCTGATTATGACATCATTACCCATCTTTATATCATCTGAACAGGACACCACCAGATCTGACTTCACCGTCTTACCGCTTAAATGCCCCCTGATGTCTGACAGCTCAACTGTCCTTTGGTTGGTATATCCTGTAAGTATGGCAGCACCATCCATTGATAAGTCCAACTGCCAGTCCAGAATTTTCAGATCATACCGCACTATGCCAAGGATAAAACCGTCCAGTACCACCTGGTCGGTCTTGTCTTCCCCACCGATCTTATTAAGTAGAATTATCCTGTTGTCCAGGGGGTCAGTCCCGTATCGACTGATAAGCAGGTCATGAAGAATACTGCGTTCATAGGGTGAGCAGAACCTGATATCTCCCGGCAGCCCCAGGTTTATCTGTTTTCCTTTAGCATTGCAGATAGCACACTCATGACTGATCAATGGAAGATTGCAATCTGAACACCAGAAGATGGATGCATTTTGGGTTGGTTTGATTTTTTTCTGTTTATAGGGTGTGGTCATGATTTATGATTGATTAGATTTTTTTGTAATAATTAGTTCAGATAAGTACATGGTGTTTAAGATAATCAATAAGTGCAGCATGGTTCTCCAGAATAATATCAGCCTGTTCCAATTTTTGGGGCAGGACATGAACAGGTATGGCAATACAATACAAACCCGCCCTTTTAGCTGACTCCACACCCATTGGTGCATTTTCGATAACAATACATTCTTCTTTTTCAATACCCAGCATCTTCACTGCTTTGAGATATGGTTCAGGGGAGGGTTTACCTTCCCTGACATCTTCCCCGGCTACAACTATTTCAAATACGCCAGGGAAAAATCGGTCCATCAAATCCAGTACTTCTGTCCGGTCTGACCCTGAAACTACTCCAAGACGGTACTTCTTCTTCAGCAAATCAAGACATTCAGTAATACTTTCGAATGGCTTTGACTGGTTTTTCCTCCTGAAAAGCTCCCTCTTTTTTTGTGCAAGTTCATCAAATTCACTGATGTCCACAACTTTACCTGCCTTCCCGAACATCAGCCTGATCACACCTTCGTGGTTAGACCCTTCAATATTGTAGATATCCTGCCTGGTAATATTAACACCTTTTTCAGCAAGAACTTTTTTCCAGGCCTCAGCGTGGCAGGGCATGGAATCGATGAGAACGCCGTCCATATCAAATATTATTGCTTTTAGCACGAGATAGTATCATTCGTGAAACCTAATAAAATTACTGCGTCCACTGTAGCCTAAAAAATATATATTTTGTTAGGATTTTTTGATTATTCGGTGCTGAATTATGTCAGAAAAAAAGAATGTTCCGGATGTCCTGAAGGTGAACGGACTGCCAGAAAGGTCATAAAGTTTAAAGGGGACGTAGAAAAACTTACTGAAAGTAGTAAGGAAAGCAGACGTAAGGAACTTGCAGACGATTTCCTGCGATCCGGAGGATACTGACAGTTGGGATGATCAATTCTAATATCCCGTCTCATTCCGGGCGATTTCTAAAATATCTCCTGCACAGCTCATAATATGTATGGCAAAATCTTCTTTATTATTATATGCATGTTCCAAGCCTTCGGAGACCTTATGGGAATATTCAAAATCCTTGATATAGTTCTCATCGATTATTTCAGCTGATACAAAAAATTTTTTAATCCCTGATATCAGGCATTGGTGACCAATAGCACGATACCCTTTACTAAATAATAAGGCATTGAAAGAGTGTTGCAGCGAATAATGTCCCTGGATCGTGGCCCATTTGAATATCTTTTCTGCTGCTGAGCGCTCAGAGGTTTCTAGATCATATTCTGCCTCCTTCAGTTCTCCTGAGATATTTTCAGGGTCAATTTCTATCTTGATAATAGTGCCATCTTCAATGCATTGTTCAAACTGGTCCATTATTTCTCCGCCGTTAGCCTTGAATTTTTTATTAATCATGCTGTACTGGTGGGTGCCCACCTGCCAGAACATAATAAGCAGTTCACAAATGTTCTTCAAATAGTACTCATCATATTCCCTTAAATATATTGTCTCCCATTGCTTAAGAGTAAAAGTCTTTTCAGGTGTTGTTGCCTCCACATCAGCCTGGATTGAAAACAATATCTATTCATGCTCTTTTTCAGGGAGGAGTGGCACAATATCAAGAAAATCGTTTGATGCGATAAATGCCAAAATAACTGGATTTTGAAACTGTGCTATAAGGGAGATGACATTACAGTTAGTGTAAGAACAACACTTTTTTAACAACCTACATCATCCATAAAATAATGTCAGAGGATTTAAGTGGTGAAGCATGGCAGCTTCTTGAAAAAGCAAATTCACAGATTGGGCGTGGTCTATACACAGACGCCCTTGCCACCCTCGCAAAAGCCGGGCAGCTTGCCCATAAGGCAAAAGCGCCGGATGTCCAGTCTGCTGTATTGGGGACAACTGTGAGACTCTGGGAGAATTAGAGATATAACCTATAACCTACCTCCATTGTTGATCGGTTTAAGCCCTCCACTGGTCCATTAACCTCTTCAGATTAAGATTCTGATCAAGTGCTTGACACTATCAACATTAATATCCCTACCAACAAAAGAGCTTCTACTATCTCTGGGTTTGAAGTTGGTAATGTGTCGATAGAGTATCTGCTTTTTAGTTCCTTGAAAATCAATTCAATAGAGATCCAGTTAACATTATTTATCATGAATATTTATTCTCTTGATAATATATATTCGAAAAGTATATAATTAAGTAGACCGGAATTATATATAATGAATTTAATTGAGGAGATTAGATTTATATATAAAGAATTGAAAGGAATTCAATATTTTAACAAAGTGTTGGGTCCGGTCGGAGAAAATCGCTTGCCTGAATATATTTTTTTCATTTTCAGGTTAGTCCCATTTTTCACAAATAAATCGAAATGTTTAAATTGAATCTTATTAAGCTAAACGTCAAAAAGATATGTGTAGGTGAGTAGTACGTCGTCAAATATGCAGCTTTGCTACCAATGTGGTAAGTGTACTGCCATTTGTCCAGTTAGAAGAGTCATAAAGACTTCCCCCAGAAATACCATATACCAATCTAATGTATATAGGACAGGTTCCGATGATATCTGGAACTGTCTTACATGCAATTTATGCTATGATGGATGTCCTCAGGGCGTGAACTATCCCGAATTCGTCAGGGAAGAACGTGAGGGTAAACAAAATGGTGATCTGGTCCATAAGGGAGTATTTACAGCTTTATCTGAACTAATGGTAGACCTGAATAAGAGTAGAACCAGCCTGGAAGAGGCAGGAAACCCCGATTCCAAGATCGGTTATTATCCTGGATGTCTTGATTTTCATAATATGTTCTATAACCTGGATGTGGATTTCAGATCTATCGCAGATTCATCCATGAAACTGCTTGATAAGATGGGGAAGGATCCAAAGCTCCTGCAGATGAAATGCTGCGGCCATGACCAATTGTGGCAGGGAGATAAAGAGACATTTGAAAAATTAAAGGAACAAAATATCAAACTTATCGAAGACAGCGGTATCGAGACCCTTGTCACTTCGTGTGCCGAATGCTACCGCACACTGAGCCAGGATTATGATCTGCCTATTGAAGTAGTCCATATCAGCCAGCTTTTGAATGATGCTGATCTGGGTATTGATTCCGGGATAAATGTTACATACCATGATGCATGCAGGCTGGGCCGGCACATGGGAGAATATGAGGCTCCACGAAATGCCCTGGCCTCTGCAGGGGCAAAGGTCAATGAAATGACACATAATAAAGAGAATGCCTGGTGCTGTGGTGTTTCGTCAGGTATGAACTGTAACGATAAGAGCAAGGCCCTGCGCAAGGCAAGACTGGACGAGGCTGCGGCCACCGGGGCAGAAGTGCTTATTACCTCGTGTCCCAAGTGCCTGGCACATCTGACCTGCATGAAGAATGAGCAGGAATCTGTTGAACATTACGATTTTGAGATCAAGGATATGGCAGTATTCCTTGCCGAGCAGCTGGAGGGTGAATAATATGAGTGAAGTTATTAAGGCAAGTAATCTGGATCCCACCTTCAGGCAGGAAGTCTTTGAAGAACCAGGGGCAGAGAAGATCACTCTGTGTTTCAACTGTACAGGCTGCACCTCCGGATGTCCCATGGCAGAGCAGGAACCTGAGTATAATATACGCAAATTCCTGAGAATGGCTAACCTGGGCATGAAGGACGAGCTGTTGAACAGCCCGTATATCTGGTACTGTACCACATGCTATAAATGTCAGGAACGGTGCCCTCAGGGTGTGCAGAATGTGGATGCCCTGCTCAAGATACGTACCATTGCGGTCCATGACGGCATCATACTGGGTCCCCATAAGAAGGTGGGCCAGATCGTGATAAAGCTGGGACATGCAGTACCCATTAATGACGATACAAAAGAGAAGAGGAAGAAACTGGGACTTGATGAGTTGCCTCCCACTGTACACAGGTTCCCTGACGCTTTAGACGAGGTCAAGAAGTTGATGCAAATTGTAGGATTTGATAAGATCGTGGCAGAGGAGGCTGAAAAATGACCAAATTATCATTTTTCCTGGGCTGCATAGCCCCCAATAGATATCCTGGTATCGAAGCCTCCACCAAGAAGACGTTGAATAAATTGGGCATTGAACTGGAGGACCTGGAAGGTGCTTCATGCTGTCCTGCTCCGGGAGTGTTCCGGTCCTTTGACAAGAACACCTGGCTCTCACTGGCATCCAGGAACATCACACTTTCGGAAGCCATGGGTGACGATATCCTGACAGTCTGCAACGGTTGTTTCGGCTCCCTGACAGATGCCAATAATGTACTGAAAGAAGATGCAGAGCTAAAAGCCGAGGTCAACAAGATACTGGCCCAGATCGGTAAGGAATTCAAAGGCACACAGGATGTGCGCCATATTGTTGAATACCTCTACCAGGAAGTGGGACCAGAAAAGATAAAGGAAGCAGTGACCAACCCGCTGGACCTTAGAGTGGCAGTGCATTACGGATGCCACCTTGTTAAACCAAGCAAGGAGCGGCATCTTGGATCTGTGGAGAAACCCACGTTCTTTGACGAACTGGTGGAAGCAACAGGGGCCACTTCAGTGGACTATGAGGATAAGATGGCTTGCTGCGGAGCCGGTGGTGGTGCCAGGACTGCGGTGATAGATACCACCCTGAAACTTGTTGACAAAAAACTTGATAATATGGAAGCAGCCAATGTGGACTGCGTAGTGGATGCATGTCCATTCTGCCATTTGCAGTTTGATGTGGGCCAGACAGAGATTAAGAAAAAATTTGAAAAGGAACACGGTATGCCTGTGCTGCACTATTCGCAGCTGCTGGGACTTGCCATGGGTTTTACCCCTGAGGAACTGGGTATCGACCAGAACTTTGTGGAAAATAGTAAATTTATTGAAAAAATCAGAGGTGGTGCGAAATGAGCAAACTAGTAGGTGCTGTGGCAGTGGCCGGCGGAGGTATAGCTGGTATCCAGAGCGCCATTGATCTGGCCAACAGCGGTCTGAAGGTGTATCTGATCGAGAAAGGTACCACCGTAGGCGGCAAGATGGCACAGCTGGACAAGACATTCCCCACGCTGGATTGTGCCATGTGTACGCTCTCCCCGAAACTGGCTGATGTGGCCCGGCACCCCAACATAGAATTACTAACCTACAGCGAGATCACCGGAATCGAAGGCGAAGCCGGAGATTTTACTGTCAGGGTGAAGAAGAAGGCAAGGTACGTGGACCCTGAGAAATGTACGGCATGCGAACTCTGTGTATCTAAATGCCCGGCCAAGGTACCTAATGAATATAATGAAGGCCAGGGTATGAGAAAAGCCATTTACCTGGCATTCCCCCAGGCTGTACCCAGGGTGTTCACAATTGATGCAGAACACTGTATATATCTGACAAAGGGTAAGTGCGGCAATTGCGCCAAGGTGTGCGAGAATGATGCCATCAATTATGAGGATAAGGACGAGGAGATCGAAATCAATGTGGGCAGTGTTATTCTCAATTCAGGGTTTGAGCCCTTTGACGCTTCCCAATTAGAACAATACAGGCTGGATCACCCCAATGTGGTCACTTCCCTGGAGTTCGAGAGGCAGTTGAGTTCATCCGGACCCTACGAGGGTCATGTGACCCTGGCAGACGGGACACACCCGAAGAAGATCGCATGGATACAGTGTATTGGCTCACGCAGTCCCGAGATCGGGCGCAAGAACTGCAGCAGTGTGTGCTGCATGTATGCCACCAAGGAAGCCATGGTTGCCATGGAGCATGATCCTGAGCTTGAGACAACCATATTCAATATCGATGTGCGAGCCTTTGGCAAAGGATTCGAGGAATTCTACCAAAAAGCAGATAAGGAGAAAGGCATACGCTATATCCGATCCCGACCTTCTGGCGTTGAAGTGGATCCACTGACCGATAAACTCTCATTGAAATATGAGGTGGAAGGGAACGGTATCAATCAGGAAGAGTTTGATATGGTAGTGCTGTCCATAGGCCTGACACCGTCTGAGAGCAGCAAAAAACTGGCAGAGATCGCAAAGATTGAAATGGATGATATGGGCTTTGTCAAGACCAAGATCGACAGTCCCCTGGAGACAAACAGGCCCGGTATCTTTGTGAGCGGTGCCATCCAGGGTCCCAAGGATATTCCTGATACCGTGGCAGACGCCAGCGGGGCAGCCAGCAAGGCATCCTCACTGTTGTCCAGTGAACGGGGTACTCTTGTTACCGAGAGGGAGTATCCGCCAGAGAAGAATATTGGCGATGAAGTGCGGACAGGTGTTTTGGTCTGCCGCTGCGGTATCAATATCGGCAGTATCGTTGACGTACCTGATGTGGTAGAGTATGTCAAGACACTGCCGGGTGTGGTGTTCGCTAAGGAAGAGGTGTATGCCTGCAGTACTGACAGTCTGGCTGGTATTGCTGATATGGTAAAGGAACATGACCTGAACCGCGTGGTTGTGGCATCGTGTACGCCCAGGACACATGAGCCCCTGTTCCAGGACACATTAATGGAAGCGGGGCTTAATCCGTATCTGTTCGAACTGGCAAATATCAGGGAACACTGCAGCTGGGTACATCAGAACGAAAAGGAAAAGGCCACCCAAAAGGCAAAGGATATTATCAGGATGAGCACGGCCAGGGCGAACCTGACCCAACCGTTGTACACGCAGAAGGTGGAATTCAATAAGGATGCGCTGGTACTGGGCGGCGGGATCGCCGGCATGACAGCGGCCCTGGACATTGCAGATAAGGGTTTCAATGTCACTCTGGTTGAGAAAGGACCAGAGCTTGGCGGGCTGCTTAAAACATATACCAGACTGCAGGACGGCCGTACTACAAAAGAGATATTAGATCCTATAATTGAGCGGGTGGAATCCCATCCAAATATCAATGTTTTAAAGGACGCCGAACTGGTGGAACTGGAAGGTTCCATGGGTAATTTCACAGGAAAGATCAAAGGTGTCAATGTGGAGGAAGAGATTCAGTCCGGTGTGGCTGTGATAGCTACCGGCACCACTGAACTGAAACCGGAAGGATACTTCTCATATGGGAAGTTCCCCAATATTATGACCGAGAGCGAACTTGAACAGAAGCTGGAAGAAGGTGTGGATGCCAGGAATATAGTGATCATCCAGTGTGCCGGCGGGCGCAATGATGATCGGCCCTATTGTTCCAGAGCATGCTGTACCGTGGCCATGAAGAATGCTATTCGACTCAAGGAAGAAGATCCTGATAGGAACGTGTACGTATTATACAGGGATATCAGGACATACGGCAAATGGGAAGAGCTATACACCAGAGCCAGGGAACTGGGCGTGGTGTTCATGCGCTATACCCAGGACCGGGAGCCCCAGGTCGAAGAAAAGACAATTACCGTATATGATCACCTGCTGGATATGGAATTCGAGATCGACTACGACCTTGCTGTACTTAGTGCGCCTATGGTGCCGCCAGAGACTAACGAGACCCTGGCGCCCCTGTTCAAGGTGCCGCTGGACGCTAACAGGTTCTTCCTGGAAGCGCATATCAAGTTGCGGCCCGTGGATTTTGCAACGGACGGCGTGTTCCTGTGCGGAACGGCCCAGGCACCAAAACTGGTGGATGAGGCTGTGTCCCAGGCATCAGCTGCCGCATCCCGGGCCACCACTATACTTTCAAGGGACTATCTTGAGACTATTGGCAATGTGTCTGTGGTTGACCCAGAACTATGCATCGGTTGCGGCCGCTGTACACTGGTATGCCCGTTCAATGCGCCTGAGCTTAAAGAGATCGTGGTTGAGACCGAGGAGATCATTTATACTACGAAGAAGAGTGAGATCAATCCTACCCTGTGCAAGGGCTGCGGGTCCTGTGCTGCCGAGTGTCCCACAGGGGCAATCACTCCCAAGCACTTCACCTCACCCCAGATCATGGCTGTGATCAAAGCATACGGGGAGGGGATACAATGAGCGAATTCGAACCAGATATACTTACCTTCTGCTGCAACTGGTGCAGCTATGCCGGGGCCGACCTGGCAGGCGTGTCCAGGCTGCAGTACCCTGCTAATAACAGGATTGTCAGGGTAATGTGCAGCAGCAGGATCGAACCATCCTTTATCCTGGAAGCGTTGAGAGAAGGCACAGACGGTATCCTGGTAACAGGATGCCATATTGGGGACTGCCACTATATTGAGGGCAATGTCCATACTGATGAGAGGATGAAGGAAATGGTAGATGCATTGGAACATCTGGGACTTGACGGTCGATTGCACCTGGAATGGGTGTCTGCCGCAGAGGGGAAGAAGTTCCAGGAAACACTAATCGGTTTTGTAGAAAAAATAAAGGCTTTAGGTCCCAGTCCATTAAAAAAAGGGGTGGATGATTAATATGACAGAACAAGAAGCAGTAACTGAAAATATAGAGGCAGAGGAACCCAGAATAGGGGCTTTCATCTGCGAATGCGGTGTGAACATAGGAGGTGCAGTGGACTGCCAGGCTGTGGCAGATTATATTAGCACCCTGCCTAATGTGACCACTGCGGTTGTTAATAAATACACATGCAGCGATGCCGGACAGGCAGAGATCAAGAATGCGATCAAGGAACTTGATCTGAACAGGGTGCTGGTAGCATCATGTACGCCCAAGACCCATGAGCCCATATTCAGGGCATGCGTGGAAGAGGCCGGATTGAACCCATACCTGTTCGAGTTTGTGAACATCAGGGAGCACTGCAGCTGGATACATATGTGGGAGAAGGAAGATGCAACCCACAAGGCCAAGGAACTGGTGCGCATGGGCGTGGCCAGGGCTGCAAAGCTTGAACCCTTGCAGTCCAGTGAAGTACCTGTGACAAATAAGGCGCTGGTCATCGGGGCCGGGGTTACAGGTATGCAGGCGGCACTGGATATCGGTGATATGGGATTCCAGGTGTATCTTGTGGAACAGGGACCTTCCATCGGCGGTAAGATGGCACAGCTGGATAAGACCTTCCCCACCAACGATTGCAGTATCTGTATCCTGGGTCCAAAGATGGTGGAAGTGGCCCGTAATCCTAATATCGAGATCATGAGCTACTCGGAAGTTGTAGAAGTAGACGGTTATGTGGGTAATTTCAAAGTGAAGGTGAAACACAAACCCAGGTACCTCAATATTGAAGATTGCAGTGGATGCGGATTGTGCACTGAAAAGTGCCCGATCGAGGTGCCCTATACCGAGTTCAATGAAGGTATCGGAACTCGAAAAGCCATCTACGTGCCTTTCCCCCAGGCAGTACCTTTGCGGGCTTTGGTGGACAAATCTGTGTGCATCGATTGTGGAGCTTGCATCAAGGCTTGTGAGCGCGGCGCCATTGATATGGAACAGGAAGAGACGTTCTCTGAACTGGATGTAGGCGTGATAATTGTAGCTGCGGGTTACGATGTATATGACCCCGAACCAAAGCACGAATACGGGTTCGGATTATACGATAATGTGATCACTACCATGGAGTTCGAGCGGCTCATCAATGCCAGCGGACCAACCATGGGTAAAGTGGTCAGGCCTTCTGATGTGCAGCCGCCCAAGCGCATCGGGTTTGTACAATGTGTGGGCAGCAGGGATAAGAACTCCAATATATATTGTTCCAGTTTCTGCTGCATGGCTTCCCTGAAGAATGCCCAGTTGATCAAGGAAAAATATCCTGACACTGAAGTATATATCATGTATATGGATATGAGAACGCCTTTCAGGATGTATGAGGAGTTCTATAACAGGGCTAGGGATTCTGGTATCAAGTTCATCAGGGGTAAACCGGCAGAGGTTACCGAGGATGAGAATAAAAATATCATTGCCAGGGTAGAGGATACCCTGACAGGTGAGATCGTGAACCTGGAACTGGACCTGATGGTATTGAGCGTAGGTGCGGTGTCTCCCGAGAGTACCGAGACCATACGGCAGATATTAAAAGTGAGCAGGGCCGCGGACGGGTTCATGATGGAAGCTCATCCAAAGTTGAAACCTGTGGACACTACACTGGATGGCATCTTTATCGGTGGCATGACCCAGGGACCAAAGGATATTCCGTATTCCATTTCACAGGGTAGTGCATGTGCAGCCAGAGCAACGCGGTTTTTGGCACAGGGCAAGGCGCTGACCGAGGGTATTACCGTAAAAGTGGACGAGGATATCTGTGTGGACTGCGGTGTGTGCGTACCCATGTGTCCATTCCAGGCTTTGTCTTTAGAGGACGGGAAGTTGAATATTCTCTCAGCCCTGTGCAAGGGCTGCGGTACGTGCGCCGTCGCCTGTCCGACAGGGGCATTGCAGCAAAGTCATTTCAAGAATGACCAGCTTCTGGCACAGGTTAAGAACGTATTCGCCTACGGGGAGGTATGATCATGCCTGAAACTGAATGGGAACCAAAGATCGTGGCCTTCTGTTGCAACTGGTGCAGTTATGGCGGTGCAGATACGGCCGGCATGGGCAGGTTCCAGCAGCCTGCATCCACCCGTGTTATACGGGTCATGTGTTCTGGACGTATTGATCCCCTGCATGTGTTCAATGCCTTTTTAGAGGGTGCGGATGCAGTGCTGGTTACAGGTTGCCACCTGGGCGACTGCCACTATGTGAATGGTAATGAAAAAGCCGAGTTAAAATACCAGTTCCTGGAAGAGATGGTGCATGAACTGGGACTGGAACCTGACAGGTTGCACCTGAACTGGATATCTGCCAGTGAGGGCGAGAGGTTCGCTAATTTCATCAATGATGTCACAGCTAAGGTGAAGGAACTGGGACCAAGTCCCTTAAAACCAGCAGGGGTGAGCTAAATGGTTGCAGTAGGTGATATGTTAGTGGGATATGCCACTGACGAAGATGTGCGAAAGCGCGGTGCTTCAGGCGGACTGGTTACTGCCGTACTGGCTGCAGCCCTGGAAAAAGGATTGGTTGAGGACGTGGTTGTCATGAAACATATCAATGAGTTTGAAGCAGTGCCTATTATTACTGATGATGTTGATGAGGTGCTGGCATCCACAGGCAGTCTTCATTCAGTACCTGTGAATCTGGCCAAGTATGCTAAGGGCCGCAAGGTGGCAATGCCTGCTAAACCTTGTGATGCACAGGCTGTTATTGAACAGAGCAAGCGCAATATGATCGATCTGGATACTACCTATATCGTGGGATTGAACTGCGGTGGCAGCATGCATCCGGTTGTTACCAAGAAGATGCTGGCCGAGATGTATGATATTGACCCTGATGATGTAGTCGGGGAAGAGATCGAAAAGGGAAAATTGATATTTAAGACAAAGGACGGCCAGGAGAAGGGTATTCCCATTGATGAACTGGAGGAAGCAGGTTTTGGACGGCGGGAAAGCTGCCGGTTTTGTACTATCAAAATACCGGTAAATGCTGATCTTGCCTGTGGAAACTGGGGCGTGATCGGGGATCTGGCTGGCAGTGCAACATTCTGTCAGGTGATGAACGATAAGGGTGTAAAACTTCTGGAGAACGCTATTGATGCGGGCCGTATCGAAGTGCAGCCTGCCAGTGATAAGGCAATTGCAATTCGCGAGAAGGTGAATAATGCAATGGTGAACCTGGGTAATACCCTGGAAGAGAAGATAATAACCGAGATACCTGATGAAGAACGACTGCAATATTATCTGGGCCAGATGGAGAACTGTATTGACTGCGGTGCTTGTAAGGAAGTGTGTCCTGTATGCTCCTGCGATGAGGATTCAAAATGTACTATGTTCCATTCCCTGGCAGATGATTACAAGATGAGCATGTACCACTTGGTGAGATTGCTGCACCTGACTGATAGCTGTATCGCATGCGGCCAGTGCAGTGATGTGTGTCCTTCTGATATTCCCATAACTATACTGCAGAGCAGGTTTGCTATTCCTGCGCAGCGTAAACGCAATTACCAGCCCGGGATGAATCTTGATCGTCCCCCCTTCTTCGAGGTGATGGTAAAATGAAAGGAATGATCTATCAGACCGTTTGTCCGGGCTGCAATATTGGCTGCGGGCTGTATATTAGAGAAGACGATGAAGGCACTGTTTCCGTGGATTTCATGAAGAGCAGTCCTGCTAACTTAGGTAAACTGTGCAGGTTCGGGATGCAGCTCCCCCACCACTACTCAAAAGCCATCAGCATGGTGGACAGTGTGGAAGCCAGTATCGAGGATGCAGTACAGGCAGCTTCCGGTAAGCTGAAGGGAGCCAAGGATGTTGCCATGCTCTCTGTGGGTGCCACTACCAGTGAGGAACACCTGGCATTTACCAGGGTTGCAGATGCGTTGGGTACAGTGGTGCATACAGGCATGGGAACTTATGCCGAACTGCCTCCTGAATGCCACGCTGCAGTAGGACAGGGTATTCCTCTGGAAGATGTAGAGCAGGCCGGCAAGATCGCATTGTTCATTGACCCATATACACAGTATCCGCTGATCATGAGGCGCCTTTTAGCTGCTAAACGAAATGGCGCCTCCATTATAGCTGTGGGACCAAAAAAGATCAAACTTGCAGATGAGACAAAGCACATCGGGCCTGACCAGTACGAGAGTGAACTGGGGCTTGACAGTGACTCCATGATCATCGCAGACGTGCATCCCCATTCAGACCCTGAGCATGTGAAACATCTGCTCAATCTGGCACTGATGACTGGTGCAAGGATAATGTTCATGAAGCCTTTTGTTGACTCGACAGGTGTACACCTGATAAGCAAGGGTACGGGCCAGAAGGGACTGCAGGAGATCATGGACGGTATCAATGAAGGCAGCATCAAGACACTTGTGACCCTGGATAGCGATCCTATTGAACTCATGCCCAATGGGGCAGAAGATATCTTGAAAAAGCTGGACAATCTGATCGTGATCAGTTCCAGGAACAGCCCTGTGACAAAATTGGCACATATTGTGATAGGCACAGAACCACTGTACGCAAAGGCAGGAAGTTTCATGAATACTGAAGGCCAGGTGCTCAAGAACAGCGGTGAGGGCACTGTTGGGGTCGATGCCCTTTCAACAATTGCCCAAAACCTGGGTGGGGAAGCATTTGACTGCCAGAGCCTGCACACCCATGTACTGGAGAACGTGGTAAAGGAGTACACAGGACCCAAGTACAAGAAGCTGTCATGCAAGATCATCGAGACTGCACCTGAGGAAGGCAAGGGTAACCTGATCAATGTGTACAATCCGTTCATGTGGTTCGACCAACCCGATGATAACGACTTTGTGATGGTGAATATGAACACAGTGAAAAGCCTTGGCCTGCGAAAAGGCGGCATGATCGCACTGACCTCCAACGGAGGTACTTTGAAGATGAGATATGCTGTTGCTGAGGTACCGGACGGATTGATGTTGACCAACAAAAAACTACCTATAGCCACTGGTACATGTACTGTGGTGACAGCGGAGGGATGTTAACATGGTTGAACTTGATAAAGAACAGGAAAAAGCGTTCGTGGATGAGCTGATGGAATCAAATGAGCTAAAAGGGGCCACAAAGAAGCGGCTGATCAAATTCCTGGGCAACAAGTACGACTGGGACAAGCAAAAGGTCCAGTTCAGGCTGACCAGGGCGCTGATTGCCGAGCGATACGCTGCCAGTCATTAGTAAATACATCTGGGGGAGTATACTCCCCCTAAAGCAAGAAAGATTAAGGAAAATGTTTAGTTACCAGCATTGATAACAATTAAATATGATTTGTTACTAATGTTGATAACAAAAACATTTAAGCTGTATTCAAAATTAGTTCTCAAAACCATTATATTCTAAGATTATTAATATTAAACCATGGAGGGATTATGAATGGAAGTAAATACTTCTACAGGAGTAATTCTAAAATTAGTAGAATTTCTAAAAGAAATACATTCGAAAGAATTACTTGAAATTACAAAAAAATTAAAGGAAACATTCGAGATTCAATTATATGCCTATAAAGTAGATTATACTGGAAAAATCAATTCTGCAGATTATTGGAATGATATTTCTTTATTGGCCTCAAGTGATTTAATTAAATTAACTGGAGATAATCCAAAATTATCTATAACCGATCGAGGTTTAAATACAATACAAGAACTAGAATTAGAATTACCTACTCAGATTAATGAAGTACTACCACAAATATCCCAGAGAGGCTAGGTTTGCAATTGTTTTTAAAGAAATGTATTCAAAGGAATTACTTGAAATTAACAATTAAGTGGTATAGATTTTCTAATAATTGGGCAGTATTTATTCCAATATCAGCTATAATCCTAACATTAATTTTAGCTATCTTAACTGTACCTATTCAAATAAAAATAGCCCTTTGGATAGTTGTCATGCTTTATTTATTAGTCATAGATCAAATATTTTATTTAACATTGTGTGATGTTGTTAAGGAAAATATAAATAAAGGAAATTATGATGAAATTATAACTAAAATAATATCATTTTTAATTGAAATTAATATTTCTGGTAAAATTAGCGTGAATAAAGATGAAATCTTTAAAAATGTTTGTAATAAAAATTTTGGTAATGTATCTAGATTGGAATCCAAAAAAATTAATTGTATCCTTCATTTACTGAAAAGACAACATTATTTACAATAATCTAAAACATGGGGTGGATGTATATGACTGAATATAATTTTGATAAGAAACTCACAGAATTGGCTTCAAAAGCAAAGGATGAATATATATTATCAAAAATAAATAAGGAAACAAGAGTACCCACTAGAGATTTTTCAAAAGAGGATTTGGAGGCTCTCCTAGATTCTTTTATAAGTAGATACGATATATCTCTAGATAAATTCGACTCAACTAAAAAAACCAAAATAATACTACCGATTTATTCACAAATTGAATTAGAACCAAAATTATCTTACATGTTTTATACACCTTATATTCAAAGAATGGCTTTTATAAAACAGCTTTCATTTTCTTACATGACATATCCTGGTGCGTTACATTCTCGTATTGAACATTCATTGGGAGTATCGCATTTAATTGGTGTATTTTGTAATTTTTTACAAAAACATGATTCAAATTTAAATCAGGAAATTATTATATCTGCTAAAATAGCAGGTCTGCTTCATGATGCAGGCCATGGTCCTTGTGGACACTCTCTAGAACTATTAAAATCTTGTATTTCTCCAAAAAAGGGACAAGGAGATTTTCGAAAGCTAGATAAGCTTTTGATATGTGATGAATTAAATAATAATAATTCAAATATAAGAAGAGCATTAGATAATATAGAAGTAGATTACAAGTTTATTGAACAATTATTGGGTTGTAATGAAGGAATTAATAATCAATTAATATACCTAACAGACCTTTTTGATTCTGCAATTGATGCAGATAGATTAGATTATTTGGCAAGGGATGCTAATCATACATGGAAGGTGTCAATACATCGTGAACAAAAAAAGCTCGAAAAAGCTCAATACATC
>JACUTQ010000005.1 GCA_014859725.1 Methanosarcinales archaeon
TAACCTCGGGGCTATTACCCCAACAAGAGGTGCGCTATGGGCTCTACTCGACATTGGCAGCAGCGGCTTATTTAATTAAATAACCTTAAAAATATATTTCAGGTTGCTCCGGCACTTACCGGCATAACATCTAATCTAACATTCCCAAACCGCCGATTCAATCGAAAAGCGCCTGCCACCCCCCACACCACAAGAGCAGGCGGAGGCAGATCAGGACGGGCACCCGGACAGAGTGCAGGCGAGAAGGGGCGGCAAGAAATTACTTAACATATTCATAAAAAAGAGTCGATCGACTTATTACGTTCATTCAATTTTATTTTGAACCACATTTTATCTGCAAAAACCACAGATGAATTAATTTTAAGTTCTGGTGTTGACCAGTATTTTCTTTGTAATCGAAGTCCCTCATCAAGGGATACTAAATTAAAATCATATTTCTTATAAAATCTAATTGCACGAGTAGCACCCGACCAGGTGGGGGATTGGTACCCCGTGGAAGGCAAAGAATGTTATACTGCAGATGTTCCGGCCTTTATCTGGTACGGAAAAGTAAATATGAATCCACTGGTCTGGGTCAAAGCCAGGGATAAATATCATAACGGCAGTGGGAATATGCTCATCAAATTGCATTCCACAATAAAGATCGCAGATGTAGAAGGCAGGAAATTATCCCAGTCAGACCTGTTACGATGGGTTTCAGAAGCACCAATATTCCCTACTGCCCTTTTGCCAGGTGAGAATCTCAGGTGGGAAGAGATCGATTCTGATTCTGCACGGGTCATTGTAGAAGATCATGGCTTACAGGTTTCAGGAGTCTTTTATTTTAACAAAAAGGGACAGATAACCCGTTTTTTTACAAGTGACAGATTCAGGACAGTTGACGATAGACAGGTCAATGATCCATGGAATGGATTCAGGATATGGTCTTATATAAAATTTTAGTAGCATTCACGTTTTTTTCAAAATCCTTGATTTCTAAAAATTCCCGATAAAATATTTTAAAAGTTATATATTAAAATTGACTTGTTAAAATAATGTGTGCATAAGCACACATTATATATTTTGTTTAATCCCGTCTGATTAGCATCATTGATGCAATCAATCCGAGTGCTGCGAAGATAGATTCAAAACCAGGTGTATCATTGGATTCTGGCGTCTCTGTCTTTGTCGGTGTAGGGGCTGCATCAGCAACATCAGTTTCTTCTTTTATTGAAACTTCAGTCGTCCTGCCGCCAACCACCATTGGATCACCCTCATAACTCAATGCACTAAAGTTTAGCACACCATCGTTTGTGTTATGACAATCCGTGCATGAGTATGCATCAGTCTTATCAAGATTGATATTGTGCACACTTAATACTGGATATGCATCAAACAGGTACAATGAGTATGGACCTTTCTTTATGTATCCAATTGCCTCAAGTTCAGATTCATCTACTATATAGTCCTGATTACCAAGTCTATCTGCAGCCCAGAGAAGATCCCTGTCAATGCCCATCATCGTTGGATTCGAAGGATCGGACATGTTTGCATAGACCCATATTTTCATCTCAAATACATTTCCAACTGATATTTTTGCATCAGGGTCATTTCTAAATGCAGCTGGATCATTCATAAATGGATAGATTATGTAATCCTCATCACCATTAACTGGAAGCTGAGGTCCCCAATCTCCACCTACTTTTCCACGCCAGTAATACTTCACGACGTGTTCGTCAAATACATGTTTTGACTGAACAAATGCATTTTCAGTATCTACACCTGGATTTATATCATCAGATGTAAGTTGCGTCCAGTCATCTATTGAAATTCCAGCATTGGATTTACTGGAATGACATACCGTACATTCTAATGTAGCAGTGTGTTTATTGAGTATCGCATCCTCATGTGGTCCTTCATGGCATGCTGGGTCATCACATACTCTCATAGTCCCCATTGTGGAGTAATCAAAAGATGTGTCTGTAGTCCAGCCTCTTCCAAAATTATGAGTTAAACCACCAAGTTTTGGATCTGCATTGGGTGCACTTCCAGGTTCGTGACATAGTAGACAGGTATTATTTCCATATCCAGCATCTTTTGCCATTTGCTCAAATGCGGCATTACCGGCATGGACATCGTGACCAGTCGTAAATTCCATTCCACGCTTTATGAAATCCTCACCTTCAAGAGGTTCAATCTCACCATTTACAGTTCCGTCAGTTGTCGTTATATGGCATCCACTAAGACATGAAGTGTCTCCACGATATTGTCCTTCAGTTGGAGGTACCGGATTTGAATATTCATGACATGCTTCACATTGAATGTCATCTGCAGTTCCACTATTTGGAGTTAATCCACCGCCACCAACATGGCATCCACCAGTTCCACAATACTGGTCCCATTCATCGGCATCTGCTGTGAATATATCATTATTTTTCCATTCCGGGTTTACAGTATTCAATTTCTCTACATCGAGTTGAACTTCATTATTTGTAAAACCCATGAGCATTTCATTATACCCCATTCCTGGCGGCATGTTAAATGTCATAACCATATTCGGTAATCCACACCATTTATCATACATGCTTGAACCGTATGGCCAAGTACCCTCAAAAAAGCCAGTTCTTGCTTCAGGGGTTATCCCAGGCAATTGTGCATGGTATGACTGATTAATATCTTCTTTATAGTCATCACTTGCTGCAATTACATTGCCCGTTATTGAAATTATCAATATTGCAATTAATATTGGCACTTTGTAAATTTTCATTAAATCTCCTTCTGTCAGATTATATAGTTATAGTGTTTTTTCAAACAATCATGGCATAATTTGCCATGATTGAGAAATCATGGATAATATTTAACAGTTGTGTTTAGTTTTGTAAAAACCCCGCATTTGCAAGATGATAACATTGAATCCCAAAAACGATTGCGGGCCGTATCCAAAAGGACCGTGCTCTTATGCCGGCGGTCCCTGCTGAGCAGCATAAGCGTGAGCACTGCAAAGAGAAGGGAGCCGACCAAGCCTGCGTATTGTGCGGGCCCGAGGCCCACGTTCAATGGGGTTTTTGCAAGCCCCATGAGGTTGAGCTCATTCGTATCATCGATAGCATTCAGCCCCAGCACTGCAGCCAGGACGGTCAGGAATACGGAGGTCAGGGTCAGCTTTGACATGGAAAGCAGCCTGATTTCATTGAAAAGAAGGATAATCTCTGATTTTTACCTTTTTAAAAAAATCTCCATATTTCTTCCATAACCACCCATTCTATTTCATTACATCAACCAGTGCAACCCTTTCCAGGACAAGTTCTGGTATTTTATCTTCCCCTACTGCTTCAAGTTCAGCGGCAGTGATGTTGAATATTCTCAATAAATTCTCCTTTTTACTATCAGAATAATCCACTATAGAAGCATCTTCTGAATTCAAAAGATTCCTGATATCGAATACTGCCTCGTCTGACACATTTTCAGCAACCAGTACAATAGCTACTCGATTTTCTCCTCTCTTAACTCCCAAATTAATCGCCTTCTCTATTTGACGGCTGCCTGACGCATACAGCATAATTTCCATGCCCAGATTATTAGCTGTATTTTTTCCGGATTCGAATGACCTAATGGCTTTCTCTACAGCAAATTGTATATGCCTGACTCCTGACAGCAGGTCAGCATTCAGGGCCTGGACAGTTATAGTGTAACGGCTGGCAATATCTGATAGTTGTTTGATAAAAATATTATTATCTGTAATTTTGACTAAACCACTTATAATTACAATATTCATAATTTTATTACACCTCTTGCATTTTACCAATAATTATACATTTAATCATTAATAATATAGCCAAGAATGAGGCTGGAAATTCCATTCGGAAAGAAAAAATTAGATTTGAATATTCCAAAATCTAATTCAATAGAAGTTATAGTCCCTAATGAAATCCACGAAATTTCAGATCCTGATATCCAGATTGAAAATGCTCTGCAAAATCCCATAGGCAAAGAACGCCTTGGTAATACCTTAAAACCTACTGATAAAGTTTCTATAATTGTTAGTGATGCGACCCGTCCCGTCCCCACAGCCCTGATACTTAAACATCTTCTTAAGGAGATCCAGGCTTCCAATGTGGAAAATGAGAATATTTACATAATTTTCGGACTTGGCATACACAGGACCCAGACCGAAGAAGAGAAGATAAACATAGTCGGGGATGATGTATATCAACAATATCGGTGCCTTGACCATAACAGAGAACAATGCATCTATCTTGGAAATACCTCAAGAGGCACACCTGTGGAAATATTTCGGCTTGTAGCCGAATCCGACATCGTAATATGCACGGGAAGTATCGAACATCACTATTTTGCAGGATATACTGCCGGGTTAAAAGCATTGCTTCCAGGAGTAAGTTCCCGCCGCTCCATAGAAGCAAACCATGCACTGATGATCGAAGATGGGACCGGCCCTGGAAATCTGGATTGTCCTGTGAGAGCTGATCTTGAGGAAGCAGGAAATATGTTGGGTGTGGATTTTATTTTGAACGTGGTCTTAAACAGCAAAAAAGAGATCGTGCAGGCAGTGGCAGGTCATCCTATTAAAGCTCACAGGAAGGGGGCGGAGATAGTGGATACCTTAAACAAATATAGTGTGGAGCCTGCTGACATTGTTGTAGTATCCCCTGGTGGCTGGCCTAAGGATATTAATCTGTTCCAGTCCCATAAAGCACTGGAGAATGTAAAATCTGCTGTAAAACCTGGAGGGAGCATTATATTGATTGCACAGTGCCCCGAAGGTTTAGGAAATGATGTATATGAAGAGTGGCTAAATACAACATCTACTCCCCAGGAAGCTATTGAAAAGTTAAATAAGGGATTTATCCAGGGCGGGCATAAGGCCGCGCTTATTGGAAAAATGGCACTGGAGTTCGAGCTATATCTTGTTTCAGATCTTCCGGATGAAGTTGCCAGAAAATCATATTTTAATCCGGTATCAAGTGTACAGGAAGCATTTGATGATGCAACAGATCTTCATGGTACCAATTCCCGGGTAGTTGTTGTACCATACGGTGGGTCGACTATGGTTGTGGGAATAAATAAATCTTGAGTTAACAGTAACAATCCTGGATATTATTATTTACACATTCAAACTTCTGAAAATCTATATATATAATCAAGTTTTATAAATAATTATACTTGGGAATGGGAGTGTAAACGTGGTTAAGGCAAAACATTCTATATCAGATAACGAAATGAATGAACTATCAAAGATATTTGGCAAACGTGTAAACTTTAGCAAACGTGAACGCCACTATTATACCCATGATGTAGGAACCATGCCATCTTTGATAAAACCATTACTTGGAAGAGTAGAACCTGCCGCTATCGTTAAAATAGGTAGTGAAGAGGAAGCCATCAAGCTCTTTGAATTTGCAAACAAGTATCTCATACCCATTGTTCCAAGAGCGGGAGCTTCATCCGGGTATGGTGGGATCATTCCGACAAAAGGAGGGGTTATCGCCGATGTTACTCTAATGAATAAGATAATCGAAATTGATAAAGATAACCTGACAGCCACTGTGGGAGCTGGGATTATCTGGGAGCAGCTTGAGAGCAAACTGCGCTTGAAAGGATTGGCGCTAAAGGCAGTCCCGTCAAGCGCACCTTCATCTACAGTCGGGGGCTGGCTTGCACAGACCGGAATTGGTTACGGGAGTTATGAATACGGCTGGTCATATGATACAATGGAATCGGCAAGAGTCGTATTACCAACAGGAGAGGTGAAAGAGTTTTCTTCAGATGATCTTATTAATATCAGTGGTACGATGGGTACTACTGGTATTATCACACAGGTTAAGCTCAAAATTCGAAAATATGAACAGACATCTGCCACATCAGCCGAATTCCCAGATGCATCATCCATGAAAAATGCCATTAAAGCAGTAGGCGAGAAGAATATTCCTGTATGGGCGATCTCATTTTTAAATCCCAGCTGGGCAGACATGAAGAACAGAGCACCTTCAAAAACACATCACGGCCATCCCATAGACGAGCACCGCCCAATACTTCCAGTATCGTATATCTTAAACTTCGTATATCCCGAATCAAGAGATGTAAGTGGTCTTAGAGACGTGATAATAAACGCTGGTGGAACAGTCCTGCCGGATGAGATTGCCAAACATGAGACTGACGATTGGTACAGGTCCATGAAAGTAAAGCGGTTGGGTCCGTCCTTTGTTCCCGCTGAAGTGCTGGTGCCAGTGGACAGTATTGATAAAGTATTGGATGAGATTGAACGTAAAATCTCACTTCCTGTAATGGTTGAAGGGATGATATCTAATGATAACAGGGCTACATTGCTTTGCTTTATCCCGCACTCTGAACGATCGATCAGGTTCAACCTGGCATTTCCACTTGCACTTAGCATCATAAAGATTGCTCAAAACAACGGGGGAAGGATATACTCGTCAGGGTTATATTTTGCAAAGCAGGCTGAAAAAGTGTTTGGGGAACGTTTTACCCGGATTCAGGAATATAAGAAGCAGGTGGACCCGAATGGGATAATGAATCCTGAAACCCTGACTGGGAAAACCGTATTAAAAACCGGACTTTCTTTTGCACAGGCCTTTGAACCTGTGACGCGTTTTGTGGGCAACCGATCAGGTATCAAAAAGAAGGCAGAGTTCAAAGACGAAAAAGACATTCCGGGCGATATCATATCCCATGCCTTTACGTGTGCACAATGCGGTTATTGTGTAGGTGAATGCGACCAGTATTACGGGCGCGGCTGGGAATCCCAGTCTCCAAGAGGTAAATGGTTCTTTATCAAGGAATATCTAAAAGGGCATGAGAAACTTGACCAGGAACAGGTTAACACTTTCCTGGCATGTACAACCTGTGAGACCTGCGTGTTTAAATGCCAGCTAGACCTGCCCATAGAACCCGCATGGCTCAGGTTAAGACAGTTGTTTGTGGAAACACTGGGCAAGATGACCTTCCCGCCCTTTGAGATCATGGCAGCAAGCTTGCTCAAGGAACGAAACATCTGGGCAAGTTATCAGGACCAGAGGGATAAGTGGCTGCCCGATGACCTTAGAGGAAAGATAAAGGAAAAGGCTGATCATGCATACTTTGCCGGGTGTACTGCATCCCTTGTTGAGAAAGACATTGCCATAGGGACAGCACGCATGCTGGATGATGCGGGTGTGGAGTTTACTTACATGGGTGATGAGGAAGCATGCTGCGGAATACCCATGCTTGCAGCAGGAAAATGGAAAGTGTTTGAAATGATCATGAGAATGAACGTGGCCAACATGAAAAAGCGGGATGTTAAGACCGTGGTCACATCGTGTCCCGCATGCTGGCTGGTATGGCATACATTCTATCCTGACTGGGCAAGGAAACTGGGGATTGAATATAATTTTGAGGTCAAACATTATTCAGAAGTGCTGGCAGATCGACTGGATGTACTAAAGCCCAAGTTCAAGGTACCTATAAATAAAGTTGTCTCCTGGCATGATTCCTGCCATATAGGGAGAGCAGGTGGGATATACGAGCCTCCACGGGAATTAATTAAAGCCATTCCAGGTGTTGAATTCAGGGATCTGGAACACAACAGGGAACGCTCACACTGCTGCGGATCGGTGCTGTCACTTCTGGCAGACCCGCAGGTTGCCAGTATTATCGGGAGGATTAAACTTAATGAAGCCGTAGATGTTGGTTCAGATTTATTGCTTGCAGCATGCCCTTGCTGTCAGGTCCAGTTGCGGGTTTCAGCTCAAAAGAACAAAATACCTGTGGAAGTGCAGGACCTGGGCGCTGTGCTGGCACGCAGTCTTGGATATAATATACCTGATACTACAAACGATGCATTGGACGCCTGGGCGGTATTTGAGAAGATGATATTCCTGATGAGACCAGAAAACATGACAGACCTGATGATTGAGTTGCTACCGGAAATGATAGCTGCCATGCCGTCATACCTGCGAACAATGATGAAAACGGTCAAGTACGTACCTGGTATGGGTGCTGTGATGAAACCGATTATGCCAAGGATGATGCTGCTACTTATACCTTCATTGATGCCCAAAGTTATGCCAGATATGCTGGAAGCTGTTGGCAGGCGGATACCAATGCCAGATTATATGCAGGAGCAGCTGCCTGACCTTATGCCTAAGGCCATGGAGAATCTGATGCCAAATATGATGCCGCAGATTGCACCGCTTTTGACCCCTAAGATGATAGAGTATATTAAGATGCATTGAACTCTTCAGTTATTTGCTATCATTATCAGAAAATTATACAATATCAGGTATAATACCAGCAAGATAAGGGTAAATAGCAGACTTTCCTTCCATTCTTCATTCCAGTTGGCACCAAAAAATAGGCCGATTACAAATCCAATTGCGTGGGATATATATGCCACACTCCCCGGTTCTCCGGATTGAATAGAGATAAAATTAAAAACAAAGAACAAAATTGCCAGTGGTCCGATTGGTGAAAGGAACCTACCTGAAATACCGGGATGCCTGACAAGTAATACAACAGCCATTAAAGTAAATATGGCACCTGATGCACCGACCATATTTGATTGTGGATAAAATGGAATACTTATGATGAAGGTTAGAATTCCGCCTGTGAAAAATGCAACTCCCGTACGTAGCGGACCTACCTCTTCCTCAAGAAAAGTGCCGAACAAATACAGAAATAACATATTGCCTGCAAGATGAAGAAAATCAGAATGAATGAAAATGGCTGTTATTAATGTATAATAATTCCCGTTCATTAAAGCCATTAAACTAAAAGCAAGGTTTAGATTAGGATGGGTCCAGGCATACAGGCTTAAACCTATACATATCATTATCAGAAAAGATGTAATTCTCATTTTATATAGTGTCTAATTAAATGTTTTATCGAAAGTATTTCCTGCCCGTTCCATGACCTCTCCAAACAGGTCCATGCCTCCGGCATCCACTCCTACGATCAAAGGCCCGAACCTCTCAACCTCCAATACCCACACAGCCTCTGGCATTCCCAGCTCAAGCCAGTGTACACCCTTCACTTCTTTTATCATATCAACAGCCAGTGCAGCACACCCGCCCGTATATGCAAGGTATACGCACCGTCCTTCAAGAACAGGACCAATGTCCTTCATCCCGCCTTTGCCGATAATGGCCCTCACATTATAATTATCAAGTAGTGCCGGTGTCATCTCTGTCATCCTGGCACTGGTGGTTGGTCCGGCAGCCACCGCCTCCCAGCCGCCGTCGGCCTTCTGCATCAACGGACCGCAATGATATAATACCGCTCCATCCAGGTCAAAAGGAAGAGGCTTGCCTTCGTCGGTCAAATCCAATATTCGCATGTGTGCTTCATCCCGTGCAGTAAAAATAATGCCAGACAGGTACACAATATCCCCTGCATTAAGTTCCAGAATATCATAACTATCAAGGGGTGTAGTCAAATGGTGTTCAGTCATCCTCAGCCCTCAATATAACAGATGCATGCCTGTTGCCCCAACACTGGATATTCACGGCCACTGGTAGCGATGCGGTATGACAATATGCCTTCTCTACATGCACAGCCAGTGCAGTTGTCCTGCCACCCAATCCCATGGGTCCTATGCCTAACGAATTGATAGCATCCAGTATCATCTGCTCATACTCATCCATGTGGTCAAGATCCCGAAGCAGTGCACGCTTGGCAGACCTTGCCGATTTATCAAAACTACCTCCTATACCCACACCGACAACAATAGGTGGACAGGGCATACCACCTGAATTCAATACGGTCTCAACAATAAACTGCTTGATCATATCGATCTGGGTGGGTTTGAGCATCCTCAATGCACTCATGTTTTCGGAACCTGCACCTTTAGGAGCCACCGTGATCTTTATTGCATCCCCGTCCACAAAAGAATAATTGATATCTGGCAGCCCGTCTCCTGTATTATCCCCTGAGTTCTTTCTCGTTAGGGGGTCCACTGCATTTGGACGTAAGGGAACACTTAACGTTGCCTTTCTAACACCCTGTATGATGGCAGCATCCAGATCGAAATCAATACATACCTGCCTGCCGATCTCAACAAAGAATACCAGGATACCAGTGTCCTGGCACATTGGTATAGTCCTGCTGTTTGCTATTTTGATATTTTCAAGAATAGCAGATAATTGTGCTTTAGCAGTAGGATTGTCTTCTGACGTCGTGGCATTTTTTAAGGCAACAATGACATCATCAGGCAATTCGGTTTCTGCCCGTTTAATAATGTTTTCGACAGCATCTGATACTGTCTGGCTTTTCAGATCGCTCATAGTTCAAGTTTTGAGATACCCTGTTTTACAGCTTCTGCAGACCTGTCAAGCATAGCCCGCTCATCAGCTGAGAGTTTTAACTGGATGATTTCCTCAACGCCGCCTTTACCAAGTTTCGCAGGTACGCCCAGATATATGTCCTTATAACCGTACTGGCCTTCAAGATAGGCACAGGCAGGCAGGATGCGTTTCTGGTCTCTGATTATAGATTCCGCCATACTTGTAATGGCTGCTGACGGGGCATAGAAAGCACTGCCGTTCTTGAGCAACTCAACGATCTCGGCCCCGCCATTCACAGTACGCTGAACCAGTCTGTCTATGGTGGCTTTATCCATCAATTCTGTGATAGGTACTCCCGTTACCGTCGTATTCTTAGGTAGCGGTACCATTGAATCCCCGTGTCCTCCCAGGACCATAGCATCCACATTCCTGGCAGAACAGCCCAACTCCATTGCTACAAAAGTCGCGAACCTGCCAGAATCCAGCACCCCGCTCATGCCAAAAACCCTGTTGGATGGGAACCCGGTCTTTTTTAACACCACATATGTCATAATGTCCAGCGGATTAGTTACAACCATAACTATGGCATCTGGAGCATATTTTTTAATATTCTCACTGACATCGCTTACAATATCACGGTTTATCTTTACCAGGTCATCACGATTCATGCCCGGCTTTCTGGCGATGCCGGCAGTGATTATGACCAGGTCCGACCCTTCGATATCTGAATAATCGTTAGTACCAAGTACATTAGCATCAAAACCTAAAATTGGTCCTGACTGCATGAGATCAAGGGCCTTACCTTGCGGCATGCCTTTTATGATGTCCATTAATACCAGATCACCAAGTTCTTTTTCAGCGATCCTCTGTACAGTGGTTGCCCCCACGAACCCAGCACCGACGATTGTGATTTTTTTCAAGTTTTAATCCTCCAGTATAATATAACCTTTTATGCGTTATAGGTTATTATTCGTCGAATAGAGATGACAATTTCTATTTATGATGCCGTCTACTATGCTCTATCAGTTTTTCGGCATGCCTGGCTACTTCTTCGGGTGTTGGTGAGACCATGGCCGCTCCTGTAAGCACAGCAGCCTTTGCCACTGCTGCTGCAACTCTGGGCACCACTCGCCTGTCCAGTGGACCTGGCAGGATATGGTTTTCATCCAGTTCTGAATCGGTTATAATCCCTGCAAGGGCGTTGGCAGCTGCCATCTTCATCTCGATATTGATCCCTGTAGCTCTGGTATCAAGCGCACCCCTGAATATGCCAGGAAACCCCAGTACATTGTTAACCTGATTGGGATAATCAGAACGTCCCGTGGCCACCACCTTTGCACCGGCTTCCATTGCGTCTTCGGGCATGATCTCAGGTACTGGGTTTGCCATGGCAAAGATAATGGAATCTGCGGCCATGTTTTGAACCATCTCCTTAGATACAATATTACCCACAGACACTCCGATAAATACATCTGCGCCCTGAATTGCTTTATCCAAACCTCCCATCACCCCCCTCATGTTGGTAAGACCAGCCAGCAAATATTTCATAGAATTCATACCTTCCCTGCGTGACTGGCCTATGATGCCCCGGCTATCACATACCACCATATCCCTTACACCTGCTCTGATCAACATAAGAGCAATAGCTACCCCGGCCGCACCGGATCCGTTTATGACCACCCTTATATTACTGATATCCTTTCCCACTAACTTCAATGCATTAATTAGCCCGGCATAGACTACAATGGCAGTACCGTGCTGGTCATCATGAAATACAGGAATGTCCAGTCCACTATCAAGCCGCCGCTCGATCTCAAAACATCGCGGTGCGCTGATATCTTCCAGATTGATTCCGCCAAAAAAAGGAGCAATATGTTTTACTGTTTTTATGATCTCCTCTGTATCTTTGGTATCCAGACATATAGGGACTGCATCCACCCCTCCCAGAGACTTGAACAATATTGATTTACCTTCCATCACAGGGATGGCTGCAGAGGCTCCAATATCTCCCAGACCCAATACTGCCGATCCGTCGGTTACCACTGCCACAAAATTCCCTTTACTGGTATAAGTATAGACTTCATCCGGATTTGCCCGGATAACCCTGCAGGGTTCAGCTACTCCGGGTGTATAATCAACACTCAGATCATGCACATCATCAAGTGAGACCTTACTGGCTACTTCCAGCACTCCCTTGTGTAACTCGTGGACCTTTAATGATTCTTCGTAAATTGATTCGTTTTCTCCCATATGTCATCATCCCTTTTCATAGTATTTCTTTATTGCGTCTTCCATCGCTTTTTTATGCAACCGGGCAGAATTATGTATCCCTTCCCTGGTCCCTCTTGCAGCTCTGCAAGGATATTGTTGAACCAGTAAACCCGCTTTGGCTGGTGCATCAATTACGGGAACTCCTATCAGGTTCTTTGCCATCAACCATGTTGAACCACATGGAGCTCCTTTGATTACTTTTACTTCACTGATTTTATCGTCTCTGATTTTTATCTGAAGCCCCGGACATCCTAATCTGGTTGAGAACTCGTAAATTTCAGGATTTTTATCGCTGCAGATCGCACAGCATATATCCTCAACTAAAATCCTGGTATTATATTTTTTTGATATATCCCTCAAAAAATCCGGGTCCCCTGCGAGGGATCGCCCTCCAGGTATTATTACAGCCTTAGTTCCTGCCTGTGCCGCACGGTTAACTATCTCAGGAGTAATATCAGGATGAAGACTATATGTGATGACCAGATCCATACCAAATACATCATTGTCTAGTGCAAGATCATCCACAAAAGAGGCGGGATCTTCGATAAAATCAGGAAGTATGGAAGGTATCGAGTCGCTTTCAGTCATGAAATCAGTATATTTCTCAATTGTATCCAGTAAACGTGCGCCATATTTGCCCCGCGTAATTACTCCTATGGTGAGCATGAAGTAATATTATCCTGATGGAGGTTTAATATTTTGGGAAGAAATGACAAATATATATACCTTTACAAAAACTATTTATATGATTAATGTCAGACAGATAGCATACAACCGTCATACTTTTGTCAGACATACAGCAGACGAAGAGCAGACAAGCGTCATACATTCGTCAGACGCATGTCGGACAGATCTGAAAGGGAGGGAGTAAACCCATGCAAAGAGTAACAATAAGGCTCCCCGAGCAACAATTAAAAATGATCGATTTGATGGTCGACCAAGGAGAATTTCCGTCCGCGAGTGAAGCAATCAGGGCGGCTATAAGAGACCTGATAGATCAAAGAAGTGATAAAATCATCCGTAACCTTCAATTGTTGGAACGGATAGGAACAAAAATAAATGCATGAATAACCAGAGGGGATGTAAAATGCAAAATATTGTACAAGAAGCATTAAAAAACTCGGAAAAGGAAAACCTTGCCAGACAGAGTTTCCAGATCGAAGATATAGGAGAAGATTTCGGAGACCCTAAGATCGTAATAGTAGGATGTGGTGGTGCAGGTAATAACACCATAAACAGACTCTATAATATGGGCGTTAAGGGTGCAGAGACAATAGCAATCAATACGGACAAACAGCACCTTGAGATGATCCAGGCAGATAAGAAGATATTGGTAGGTAAATCACTAACAAGGGGCCTTGGCGCTGGCGGTTATCCTGAAGTGGGCCGCAGAGCAGCTGAACTTGCAAGAGGGACATTGGAAGAAGTCCTGAAAGGTGCAGACCTGGTATTTATCACAGCAGGCATGGGTGGCGGAACTGGTACTGGAACCGCACCAGTGATTGCTGAGATCGCCAAACAACACGACGCAATTGTAGTCGGAATGGTATCAAGCCCCTTCCGGGTAGAAAGAGCACGGGCAATTAAAGCAGAAGAAGGTTTGGAAGAATTAAGAAAAGCAGCTGATACAGCCATAGTTCTTGATAATAACAGGCTGCTGGATTATGTACCCAACCTGCCGATCGAGCAGGCATTTTCTGTGATGGATCAATTAATTGCCGAGACCGTTAAAGGTATCAGCGAAACTATTACTTCTCCATCATTGATCAACCTGGATTATGCTGACGTTAGGACCATTATGGGGTGCGGCGGCGTAGCAGTAATGCTGGTTGGAGAGGCCAGAAACCAGGATCGAGGCGACTCGGTGGTAAGAGCAGCCCTGAACCATCCACTGCTTGATGTAGATTACAGAGGTGCAACCGGATGTCTGGTTCACATAACAGGCGGACCTGATTTAACATTATCAGAGGCTGAAGAGGTTGCTGAAGCTCTAACATATGAACTTGACGATCGTGCAAATGTCATTTGGGGCGCAAGAATCAACAAGGAATATGAAGGTCGGGTACGTGTCATGGCTATCATGACAGGTGTTCAATCACCAAATATCCTGGGTCCACAGTCACAGCCCGTACGACACAGCGAAATGACAGGTATGCTTGATAGAAGACCTGTTGCACCAAGAAACAACGGTTCCATTATAGACGTAATCCCAATGCATTAAGTCAGGGATTAATCGGGCTGACAATTCCGTCAGCCTATTCTTTTTTTATTATCTAGTATACGTAGTTCGATACTTTTTTATATTTTAAACTTAATTATAAGAACCAATTATCTACTATTTGGTAGGAGATATTAATATGACCAGAAGGGATCGTTTTATTTGTTAAGAAAGACATTCGATTTTTAGATACTACGCTAAGGGACGGTGAACAAACACCTGGCGTATCGCTTTCTACTGAAGAAAAAGTTTTAATTGCTCGCAAGCTCGATGCCCTTGGTGTCGACACTATTGAGGCTGGCTCTGCTATTACTTCTGAAGGTGAGAGAGAATCTATCCGTGCCGTGGCAAGGGAAGGACTGGGCGCTGAGATATGTAGTTATTGCCGAGTCAGGAAAGAGGATATTGATTTTGCATTGGGCTGTGAAGTGGATTCAATCCATCTGGTGGTCCCGGTATCTGATCTTCATATCGAAAGCAAACTTAAGAAAGACCGGGAAACCGTTAAACAGATGGCTGTGGATACCACCGAGTATGCCAAAGATCACGGTCTCATTGTGGAATTAAGCGGAGAGGATGCCTCACGGGCAGACCTGGATTTCCTGAGATCACTATATGGTGCAGGGATCGACGCGGGTGCGGACCGGCTCGTTTTTTGTGATACGGTAGGTTTATTGGTCCCTGAGAAAGCTTATGAGATATTTAAGGACCTCTCAACACTTGACAGGCCGTTAGCAGTACACTGTCACAATGATTTCGGCCTGGCTACGGCCAATACGCTATCTGCATTAAGGGCCGGGGCTTCAGAGGCTCATGTAACTATAAACGGTATCGGTGAGAGATCAGGAAATACATCCCTTGAAGAGGTTGTAATGGGACTGGAAACCCTTTACAGCTACCAAACCGGAATTAGATGCAAGGAATTATACACCACCTCCAGGCTGGTCAGCAGACTTACAGGACTGCTCGTAGCACCGAACAAAGCTATAGTTGGAGGGAACGCATTCACCCATGAAGCTGGTATCCATGTACACGGCCTGATGGCTGATACTTCCACCTATGAACCTATCAAACCTGAAATAATAGGCAGGGAACGAAAGATCGTATTGGGCAAACATGCCGGAAAAAGTTCAGTGATCCTGGCCTTAAAAGAACTGGGTCTTGAAGTGAACAATGCGCAATTGGAAGAGATAGTGCTCAGGATAAAAGATCTGGGAGATAAGGGCAAGCACGTGACCGATGCTGATCTGGAGATCATTGCAGAGACAGTGCTGAATATAACCTCTGAATCAAAAGTCAAACTTGAAGAACTTACCGTAGTGTCAGGCAATAAAGTGACACCTACTGCTTCTATAAAGCTGAGGGTCAATGGTGATGAAATTGTGGAAGCAGGAATAGGAGATGGTCCGGTCGATGCTGCCATTTCAGCTATCCGCAAAGGTATTTCAGGCGTTGCAGACATCAGGCTGGAAGAATATCATGTGGATGCAATAACAGGAGGTACTGACGCTTTGGTAGAGGTCTGGGTCAAACTCAGCAGGGATGGTAAATTTATTACAGCCAGAGGTGCCAGGACAGATATTATAATGGCTTCTGTGGAAGCAGTCATTGAAGGTATAAACCGGCTGATGAAATGACCTTATTATAATAACATTAAAGTAGGAAAACATTTCACCTGAATACGTTAAACTATGGATTAATAAAAAATGTACGCAAATAACAGTCGGAGGAACTTGTAGATGGGAAAAAAAACAAGAATGACCGGGGCTAGAGCCCTTATCGAATCTCTGTACGCCGAAAAAGTGGATGTGATGTTTGGATATCCCGGCGGTGTACTGCTACCCATCTATGATGAGCTTTTCGATTCAGATATCAAACATATACTTGTCAGGCATGAACAGGCAGCTGCACATGCGGCTGACGGGTATGCCAGGGCAACAGGTAAAGTGGGTGTGTGCCTGGCTACTTCAGGGCCCGGAGCTACTAATCTGGTAACAGGTATAGCCAATGCATACATGGATTCTGTACCGATGGTTGCCATCACGGGCCAGGTCCCCAGATCAATGCTGGGGAATGATGCCTTTCAGGAAGCAGATATCACAGGGATCACACTTCCGATTACCAAACATAATTATCTTGTCCAGGATGTGGAGGACCTGCCCCGAATAATTAAGGAAGCATTCCATATTGCATCCACGGGAAGACCTGGGCCTGTACTTGTCGATATTCCTAAAGATGTTACCACGGACGAACTTGATTTCAAATATCCGGATGAAGTAAATCTTCGCGGGTACAGGCCAACAAAATCAGGTCATAAACAGCAAATAAAAAGAGCAGCCCAAGCCATTGCCAAAGCTAAAAAACCTGTGCTTTACGTCGGTGGGGGCATCATTATTTCCGACGCCAGCCCCGAACTGCTTGAACTGGCAGAGACGATAGAGGCACCTGTTACCACAACTCTGTTGGGTAAAGGTGCTTTTCCTGACACTAATCCCCTGTGTGTAGGGATGCCGGGAATGCACGGGACCAAGTACGCTAATTTTGCGATCCAGGAATGCGACCTTTTGATTGCTGTGGGGGTCAGGTTCGATGACAGGGTCACGGGCAAGATAGATTCGTTTGCTCCCAATGCAAAGATTATTCACATTGACGTGGATCCTGCAGAGATCAGCAAGAACGTACGGGTAGATATCCCTGTTGTTGGAAATGCCAAATCCATATTAAAATTGCTTATTGAATTCGTTAAAGAGATACTGCAAGGTAATGTCAATACCAAAGAGTGGCATAAGAAATGGGAAAAATGGAAAAAAGAGTATGTTCTTCATTACATCCCTGATGATAAATTAAAACCTCAATATATCATTGAACAGATAAGTGAGATGTACCCTGATAGTATTATTGTAACAGAAGTGGGCCAAAACCAGATGTGGGCGGCCCAGTATTTTAAATTCACCAAACCAAGGACATTCATATCTTCAGGGGGCTTAGGTACCATGGGATATGGTTTCCCGGCAGCCATGGGAGCAAAGATGGGACAACCCGATAAGATTGTGTTTGATATTGCAGGGGACGGTTCGTTCCAGATGAACAGCCAGGAACTTGCTACTGTGGTCCAGAACGAAATCCCGGTCATTGTAGCCATTTTGAATAATGGATTTTTAGGAATGGTCAGGCAGTGGCAGGAATTATTCTTTGAGCGGAGGTATTCCCACACATGCATTGACGGCAGCGTGGATTTTGTCAAACTGGCAGAAGCATACGGAGCACTGGGTCTGAGGGTTACCAAACCTGATGAGGTCAGGCCGGCATTAAAAGAAGCCGTGGATTCAGGCAGGCCCACTGTTATAGATTTTGTTGTCGAGAAGGAGGAAAACGTCTCCCCGATGGTTCCGGCAGGTGCGGCTATCAATGAGATCCTTGACCTGGAGGTCAAAGAATGAAACATACACTTGCTATTTTAGTTGAAAATAAACCAGGTGTACTGACAAGGGTTGCAGGATTGTTCAGCAGAAGAGGATATAATATTGAAAGTCTGGCTGTGGGTGTCACAGACAATCCGGAGATTTCCAGAATGACCATTGTAGTCAAAGGTAATGACCATGTTCTTGAACAGGTGTCAAAACAATTGAACAAGCTTATAGACGTCATCAGGGTCAGTGACCTGGAACCTGATGAGACTATAGAGAGAGAACTTGCATTTTTCAAGGTAAAGGTGGATAAAGGAAACCGTTCCGAGATCATGCAGATCGTGGATGTGTTCAGGGCCCAGATCGTGGATGTTGGTGTTAAGAGTCTTATAGTGGCAGTTACCGGAACTGATGATAAGATCGAAGCCATTGAACAGCTTTTGCGAAATTTTGGCATTATCGAAGAAGCTCGAACCGGTAAGATAGCAATGAACAGGGGTGCCAAGATAGTAAAGCAGGATTAATAGCCTATCCCATAATTATTAGTAAAATTCATCTAAAATTTAGAATGTCAAGTACAGGAGAGTTAATAAATGGTAAATATGTATTACGATTCGGATGCCGATCTGGGTATCCTGAAAAACAAGACCATAGCCGTCATTGGTTATGGAAGTCAGGGTCATGCACAGGCCCAGAATCTTAATGATTCAGGCGTGAATGTGGTTGTAGGACTCAGGAAAGACAGCAATTCATGGGCACAGGCTGAAGCTGATGGATTGGCTGTAATGACTCCAGCAGAAGCTGCAGACGCAGCAGATATTATCCAGATGCTGGTACCAGATGAGATCGCGGCAGGGATCTATGATGCCGAGGTTGCACCTAATCTCAAATCAGGAGATGCATTGTGTTTTTCACATGGATTCAATATTCACTACAACCAGATCGTACCTCCCAGCGATGTGGATGTGTTCATGGTAGCCCCAAAAAGCCCTGGACATCTGGTAAGGCGAACATATACCGAAGGAAACGGAGTACCAGGACTATTGGCAGTCTATCAGGATGCTACGGGAAATGCTAAACAGACAGGGCTTGCCTATGCAAGAGGTATCGGATGTACAAGAGCAGGTGTAATTGAGACCACGTTCCTGGAAGAGACCGAAACAGACCTGTTCGGTGAGCAAGTAGACCTGTGCGGTGGTTGTGCAAGCATGATCAAAGCATCTTTCGAGACCCTTGTCGAAGCGGGATACCAGCCTGAGATTGCATACTTTGAGACCTTGCATGAATTGAAACTTATTGTTGATTTGATCCATGAAGGCGGGCTTGCAAGGATGTGGTATTCTGTGTCCAACACTGCAGAATATGGCGGCATGACAGTTGGACCTAAGATAATTAATGAGCAATCAAGGGCAGCAATGAAGGAAGCTCTTAACAGGATCCAGAATGGTGAATTTGCAAAGGAGTTTGTGCTTGAGGGAAAGGCCAATAGACCTGTATTGAAGGCTTTGGAAAGGCAGGAGCATAACCATCCTATTGAAGTGGTAGGCAAGGAACTCCGCGCAATGATGCCATGGCTAAATCCTGATAAATAATACTTTAAGGGGTACTAATACCCCTTTTCATAAACCTGCTAAGAGATCATCAAGGCTTGTTAATTCTTCTTTTGTAGTTGTGATTTTCACATGAATGTATTTAAATTCAGGAATGCCATCTGAAGTCTCATCAGATACCAGTGCATTGGACCAGGGACTATTAACCATAAACCCGATACCTTTTTGCTCACTCTTAGGTGAAGCATGGGCTTTTACAACCACACTTCCCCAATTTGATTTAAGAAAAACATTGGATTCATTGCTAATACCCATACGCTTCATCTCTGCATTATCAAGAATAATCACCGCAGACATTTCCCTGCATTCCATGCCAAAACGATCTTCTTCACATATTGAAGCCTGGAATACATCCCGGTGTGTGACAACAATAATATCATACTCTGGGGCTTTAATAAATTTTCCAATATCGACAGCCATCAGTCCAACTCCTCTATAATCCGCCTGATAATTAATTCATCAGACATGCAACTACTTTCAATCAAAGAAGAAATTTTCTGTGTTTGGCCGTCTAATCTGATGGCAGTTCCACCGACTTCAATACCTGAAACCGAGCATGGAATTGTAATATCTGCTACTTTTGATGTCAGGTTCATGCATGGGTCTATCAATATTACGGGAATATTTTTCAATCTCTTTGAAACAGATGTTGGAAGACTTGTCAATGGGTCAGACCCCACTATTACAGCAGCATCTGCCCCATTCTTAAGCTGTTCAATGACAGAAAATTCAATACCGGATCTGATCCCTTCATTTGCGAATTTGACTCTATGCACGAATCCTGTCTTTTCAAACATGTTATGATTAAAACCCCGCATATTGAAATGGCCTGCCATGGGGATCAAATAGAAATTTGAAAACTCATTTAGTTTATTTATCAATTCGAGCAAAAGCTGCATCTGGGATTTTATGGAATAGATCAATCCTAACCCTACAAATATTACTCCAAATTCAGCCTTTTTCAATATGGCAGCCAATTCCAGAATTCTTTTTATGTCAAATTCATAATCCAACTTTGGGACCCTGCCAGACAGTCCATCCATCAGACCTTTAATAAATTCAGCATCACCTTTAGCAGGTATCATATAGAACTTATCCTTGCAGATCTTTGCGGTCCTGGACTGCCTGACATCTATGCAGATTGCGGTCCTGTCCTCCTCATATCCCCTCTGTCGCATCTCCCCTCTTGGATAATATGAATATTTGGACAGGTGGCGAGGATGCGAACTCATGGGATCAGCACCCCAATACATTATCACATCTGCTTTTTCCCTCACATCTTCCAGTGTGCATGCAGGAAGATTGTTTGTTATAATTTCATTAATGGTTAATCCCTGGCAAAAAGATGACGTGGAATCAATGACAGCACCCAGGGTATGTGCCAGTTCTATGCCTGCGCACTGGGCTTCTGATGTGGAATTACTCCAGCCATACAATAGAGGATGTTCGGATTCTTTTAACATCCTGACTGCCTGGCTGATGGCTTCTGAAATATCTGCATCTACCTGATTGATGGTAGATCTTGCAGGATGTTTGCACCCGAATAATCTTCCTTTGCCCTTCAGACATGCATTTTCTACTTTTTCGATTTTATTGTTGTTGATAATAACCTGGATGTCCTCACATAAAAGAGCGCATCCGGTGCAGGTCCAGGTAACTGAATGCTCCATAATACCTCATACAAACTCTATAGCTTCAGTGGGGCAGGGATCTATACATGCTCTACATAAAATTTTATCTTTACCAAAACGCCTGCATTCCATGATATTTGCTGCCTTCACTTTGCCATCCACTACTCTAAAAATAACTTTTTCATTGGTCGGACCAAATCCCCTGCCCGAACCATGAGGATCGTTAGCCACATCCACGGGACATGCTACTACACAATTCCCGCAACCCGAACAGAGTTCTTCATGTATGATTAGCCCGGTCTCCTCAACACCTTCCAGAGGTTTCAGTAGCTGCTCCAATTTAGTGTTAAAATCGCGGTATTTGTCTTCTTCCATGAGAGGGGGACATTCCTCATAATGTTTGGCTCTTGAAAGTAAAGCTACTGCGAATGCCATACAGGTGGATTCACCGCATTTCTTGCAGTTCGTTTTTGGAAGCAGTTGATAAATTTCCATAGCACTGGTCATGAAGTAACCTCAGATGTACATTGGTATAGGAATATACTAATATTAAAGGGTAAGTAGAATTTTAAAAAAAAATAAGAAAAAAAAGAAATATAAACCGGTGTTTTCACACCAGTTTATTTATTGGATGGTTTGGATCCAGTGTCTCAATACCTAGTTCATGAGCAGTCTCTGCCAGCATGATATCCACAAGGGCAACTGCCGGGAACACAGACCTGGCATTTTCGATTGGACCATACAACAAACAATCTGCACCAACGACCTGGGCGACCAGGTTTGTACCTATATCTGTGGGCATGTAGGCTTCCTTGTGTTCTTTCTTGAACTTCTTGAGCCAGTCCCATGCAGATGCCATGTTATGGAAACCGCCACCTGTTGGCAGTCCCAGATGTCCTTTAACAGCCATGATCGACCTGATGGTAGCACCAGATCCTGCACCTGGCGGCATAGCAGCCACATCAATTATGGGCCTGGTAATACCGCAGTCCCTGGCCACGTCAAGCATACCCTTTTCCTGACCGGTACCTCCTATTTCCAGGATGTCCATTTTACCCTTTACTGAGGGGTCCGTGGCATTGAATGCAAGCACAATTGCAGCATCCAGGTCGCTATCCCTTACCGCTGCGATCTCTTCTTCATTTACACTTGCATTGATGGAGTTGTGTATGGCCCTGTCCGCCACTCCGATCTCTGTACAATACTTGGCTGCTGCAGCCCTTACATCACCAGCTGATGAATCGATCAAAAAGGCTGTGGAATCATCGATCTCAACAAACCAGTCGATGAATTTCTTGATCGCTTCAGGTGTTTCACCGACGATCTGGTTGATGTACGGTAAACCCGTTATATCGCCCATCTCCTGCTGGATTTTCCACAATTCCTCAGCTGCGTTAGCGTCGAATATTCCCTTGTCTTCATCACTCACGATCTTATGTCTGCCATAGAACATGGTACTGATGAGCACTGTAGGATATTCTCCTGGTTGGCCGCCCATTTTAGTGCCGCCGAACTCAAACACTTCCTGTTTCTTATCAAATCTGAACATATACTATCACCTCAACAAAATTCTTATTATACCTTCGAAAAGGGATTCTCCACTCTGCAATTGAACTGGTGCAGACGGTGACAAACCCAATGCCGTAATAATCAATAGATATATTACGACAATTATCAGTCCTATACAAATGCCGTATAGAACTCCTATATCTCTGCCTATTCGTTTACCGATCCTTTGCTGCATCTCACTATGTGTGAATTCAATTTTTTCATCGATCAGGTCAAGCTTTTTTATGACCTCTCGATAATCTGTCGGATCAACAATAATCTCCGGAACAGTATTTTCAGCCATGTTAAATACCTCCCGCAATTATGGGCAATCCGATCATTATTACAGCAAATATGAATCCAAGAATAACACCTTTGTAGGCAACACCAACGCCTGAATCCAGTTTCTGGTTCCTGGCAATAAGCTGCCCCTTGTACCTGATATCTTTTGTTATCATATCAAATACAGGCAGAGAAGGATTTACCACCATGGGTACTCCTTTTCCGTACTCAAATTCCTGGGGTGATTCAGCGATCTCATCATTCATATTACACACCTCCCAAGATCAAAAGACCAAGAGTTCCCAGGGTCAGGGTTATGCCTATCATAGCACCTTCGATCTTACCAGAATACACACCTGATGCGAATTTGTTTAAAT
This sequence comes from Methanosarcinales archaeon, assembly GCA_014859725.1. Classification (NCBI taxonomy): domain Archaea; kingdom Methanobacteriati; phylum Methanobacteriota; class Methanomicrobia; order Methanosarcinales; species Methanosarcinales archaeon. Next base: position 23,619 of record JACUTQ010000005.1, read on the forward strand.
TGCCCATATCTGTTGTCTGGGCCTGAATTAAACGCATCCTTGCCTGTATCATGGCGACCTCTGCAGCCATTGGCCTCATTCCTGCACCTTCTTCTTCTTCTGCACCTTCCTCCTTGATCTCAATGATCATTGGGTCGGCGTCGAAGGCTCCCGGGTCCCTGGCAGCCAGTTCCTTGATCTTGCTGGTAATCTTTCCTTCATCCTCAGTATCGATCAGATTGATACATTCGACCTGTTCCTGGAATCTGGCAATTGCCTCCTCTGTCAGGTTTTCGATATATGGAATGGCTCCTACGGCATCCACGATCCTGTTCTCAAACGTACCATTGGCATGGATCTTGACCACGGCATCACCGGTAATATGACCTTTGACCTCAGAACCCGTAACCAGAAGGAACCTGATATTTGGATTTGAGATTATATTTGCGACCACTTTTTCGATACCTATATTCTCTGTTTTGCAGGGACCTGTAATAGAAGCCCCTGCAGACAGATAGGGTCCTGCAGCCAGATGGGAACCGCAGGTGATAACAGCCACACAATCATGGGGATTACCAATTTCGTATTCCCCTTTCATGACCGGCCACCCTACAGCTGGTTCTTTTTTATCAGCCACTTATAACACCTCCCAGTTTTATCATCAAGGCCACCATGAACATGAGGATCAATCCTCCTATGAAACCATAGAAAATATTTGTCCAGACTCCGGCAGTGACTGCGGCTTTCTCTCGACCGGGGAATGATGCCATAAGCTTTTTATCAGGACCCAGCTGGTTCATCATATCATCTGCTATCTTATTAAGTTCATCCACATAGGTGGATATCCCGTCAAGGGAGTATTCCAATATATCTTCTCTTTCCTTTGCCAGAATTCCGCTCATGGGCTCAAGTATCAGGTGGAATTCAGGTGCAACTCTAACGTGGCTCATTCCAGTTCCTCCTCTGTTGGCAGTAATCCTGTCCCTGTGACCAGGTATGCATCATGGTGAGTGTCAGCCATGAACTTCTTAAAGTATACTACGAATATTATCAAACCCACTACAATGGTCAATGCACTGGAGACTGCATCGATAACAGTTAATGAAGCCACTCCGGCAAGTACCATCATAAGAGATCCTTTTTCCACCGCAACATGCAGTGTCCTGTACTGGGTCTCATCAGGCCCCAGGCAGGCATTGAAAGGATGCAGTATTGCCATTGCTCCACCTATAAACACGAGAGCAATATAACCGGTCGTAATAACTCCGGGTACAATACCCTCATCAAATCTGAAATCTCCGGCAATGACAACGCTTAGCCCTATCATGACAAGACAACCAGCACCTGCGATCTCTACCATTGATTTTTCCATAATGGGTATGTTCATTTTCAGGATCTTATTTGCCATTAACCCTATTATCAGCCCGATAATAGAAGCTGTAATAAATGAGATTATGGGACCTGATGCTGCCGGCAATGCAATAAGACCTGATTCAGGTAATGATAATCCGAACATAGCCGCAACAATACCCATACCCAGGGCAAGCATACCAATGGAAGGCACACCTGTACCAAGACCGTAACTGCATACCCGGCGTACTGCATCAGCACCCCATACTGCAGCCAGTATAGCACCTATACCTGCCATGAAGGAGAATATGGTAGTATCCAGATTCTGATTTAATAAAGTCAGGTATATACCGGCAAGTCCGCCTACTGCTCCAAGTACAATGACATTATTTGGTGAGATCCCGCCTGATGCGGGTCCGCCTGCTGCAGTTGACATCAGCTAACACCTCCCATGATGGGGAAAGCTATTACTGCACAGAGTAGTGAAGCCACCAGGCATGCAATGATTGCCTTTGGTACCCGCTTGAATTTCGGGTCATGGAATCCTTCAATGGTACCGCCTATATTGTACGATGCAATAACAGAATTCACGTAGAATACACCAGTTGCAAATATAGCTGCAAGGGCAACAATACCCGAATTAGTATAATCGCCTCCGATATTCATCAATTGAACATAGATCAATGAACCGCCAACTCCTCCCAGGAGACCGCCGATGGCACCGCTCACAAAGCTTACTGTAGGAACACCATGGCCTTCCGTCCCTTTTGATACGTATATATCCTGAACATCACCGGTTATGGGATCTTTCTTTACCTTTGCTGAAACGGGTGGTACACCCACACCATAAACATATACAAGCTGGCCAATAAACATCGTAACTGTGATCATGATCATAGCACCTACAGCTCCTGATGCCAATACCAGGATCATATTGGAATTAGTGAGTCCTGCCGGAGTTGCTAATGAATTATACATAAATCCGGCACTGATAAGACCGGTCAGACCTGCTCCGGCTGCCAGCTGTACAGTACCTGTACCCACACCAGTTGCCTGGGCCATTGCCGCAGGGGCTCCTCCCACTGGTATGAAATGAACTCCCAAACCTACCAGGACACCTCCCAGAGTTATTAAGAAAATTGTTGTTACTGGATCGATCATGCGGTTACACCTCCACTTTCCTCCTTATATGGACCGTATGCCTTTCTGGCTTTTACCTCAACAAGCCTATTGGCAAGTATCAGGATCAAGACGATTATTATTCCCGTAATAATAGCATTGATGCTCCCGGGAACCGGATCCATTCCACTGAAAATTGTTGATCTCCAGTTGTCCAGGAACACAGTCAGGCCAAGTGCCAGTCCTGTCATTGGGCCGCCAAACTTAGCGCATGCCCAGACATTATCCATACCGTTTCTAAGACCAGATTCGGCTTTTCTTACAATATTCCCTGAGAATGCAGCATTTAATCCGGCACCAAATTCCTGTTGCTGGAACTCTCTTTCCGCACCATAATGGACATCACCTGTTGATGAGCCAATGGCTCCTGCTGTTATTCCCCAAAGTAATGCCAATAGCGGCAGTGGGAATGGGTGTCCCATAAAATGGTCCATTATAAATGAAAAACTCACTATACAAAACACTGCAATAAATCCATGTCCCATAATTACAGGGATGTGCCCTGTTACCATGTCCATGTATATCGGTTGTTTGAAACGTTTTTGACTTGCACAACGCCCTAAATGCGCCGTAATTGAGAATAATCCGAGTACAAGTGCAGCAATAAATGCACCGATTGCGATAGCAAATATCACTGACATTTCCTTAGCGATCAATACTGAAGCCATCGTCCCACCGGTGGCACAAAATAGGCCGTAAGATACCGGTTCTCCTGAAATGGCTTTGTTAAAGATCCTATGGGGGAAGTTCATTTGAGCAGCAAGTTGCACCTGAGAGTTAGGGTTACTCTGGGAGCCGACATCTGATTCCAGATCTTCGGCTGCACCTGCGATAGTGGCCAGAGCCCCAGTCAGCGCAACAATGCCCATATCCATAATTATTGGATCAGTCATTCTATTTTCATCCTCCTATACTTATAATTGTAATCAATGAGATCTTTCTATCCAAAAAAATCCAGATCCCATATCTCATGTCCAAAAACTAGTATATACTAGTTTATTTTATATTGGATTACCAGAAATCCTTTATAAACTTTTCTAAATTAATATGCGGTGGACTAATTGGCGTATCAATAAAAAAAGCAAAAACCTCAAGTCCCTATATCCCATCCTTCCATATATTCATACTGATGGGGTTTGAGGGTGTCGATTCTTATATCAAGGGCCTCAAGTTTGAGTTCAGCTACTTTCATATCTATATCATTTGGCACAGGATGTACACCTGGTGTAAGCCTGGTTTTGGAAATATACTCAACACTCAATGCCTGGTTAGCAAAACTCATATCCATTACTTCTGCAGGATGGCCGTCCCCGGCAGCGAGATTTACAAGCCGCCCGTCTGCCAGCACATTTATCCGCCGCCCACCCAGGTCGTATTCGGTTATGTTATTGCGCACTTTCCGGATTGAAATGGCCATTTCTTTTAAATGGTCAAGATTTATCTCCACATTAAAATGCCCGGAATTGGCAAGTATGGCCCCGTCAGGCATTAATTCGAAGTGTTCCTTTGTCAGGATATCCACATTGCCGGTGGTGGTAACAAAGATCTCGCCAATTACCGCAGCTTCGATCATTGGCATTACACGATAACCATCCATCTTGGCCTCTAAGGCACGGATCGGGTCTACTTCAGTTACGATCATATTTGCACCAAGACCCACCCCACGCATGGCAGCACCTTTACCACACCAGCCGTATCCTGCAATCACAACGTTCTTACCGGCGACCAGGAGGTTTGTGGTGCGTATTATACCATCCCAGCTGGACTGCCCGGTACCATAGCGATTATCGAACAGGAATTTTGTCATAGCATCGTTCACGGCGATCACAGGGATCTTCAAAACACCGTCCCTTTCCATTGATTTCAGTCTATGGATGCCAGTTGTGGTCTCTTCACATGCACCCAGGATGTTCGGCATCAGTTCCTGTTTTTCTGTGTGAAGTTTAAAAATAAGGTCAGCACCATCATCAATGGTGATATCTGGTTTATGGTCAAGTACGGCATCAATGGCACTATAATATTCCTTATCAGAACAATCATATTTTGCATAACAAGAAATATTCTCCCTGGTGTCAAGAGCCCTTGCCACATCATCCTGTGTACTCAGGGGATTACAGCCTGTTATAGCCACTTCTGCGCCCCCCGCTGCCAGGGTCTCAACCAGTACTGCTGTTTTTGCTTCCACGTGCAGGGCCATTCCCACAATATGGCCTGAAAGGGGCTGTGTTTTGATAAAATCCTCTCTGACCTTTGCCAGTACAGGCATATGGTTCTTTGCCCATTCGATCTTCATATTCCCTGATTCGATCAATGTTTCAGTCATTCATGTTTCTCCTTGAAAAATTGTAAAAATAAAATCATTTATTTATTAATTATTCTTTTTTCACTCTCTGGATTAGCTTTTCAGCTGCAACGGCTGCCTCTTCCATAACTTTTACCTGGTCTATGGATTTGACCACTCCATCTTCCATCAAAATATTTCCATTCACAATCGTAGTCTTCACATCAGAGCCTCTGGCGGCATATACAAGATGGGATATTGGATTATGGACTGGAAGTAAATGGGGTTTATTCATATCCACTATTATCATATCTGCTAACATGCCTGGTTTTAATACTCCGACCGGGACCCCCAGAGCCTTTGCACCATTTAAGGTTGCCATTTTCAATACTTTTTCAGCCGGTAAAGTCGTAGGATCCATGGAATTTACTTTATGAAGCAGGGCCGTGGTTTTCATCTCTTCGAACATGTCCAGGCTGTTGTTGGAAGCACACCCATCCGTGCCCAACGCTACGTTTGCACCACGTTCTAACAGTTCAGGCACCGGGGCGATGCCTGATGCCAGTTTCATATTGCTAATTGGGCAGTGGGCAATATTCACATTCCTGTTGGCAAGGATATCCATGTCTCCCCCGGATAGCCAGATGCAGTGGGCAGCCAATACATCAGGTCCCAGAAAACCCAGTTCGTCCAGCATATTCACACTGCACATCCCGAACTGCTCTTTCATCTGGTTCAGTTCAGCCTCGGTCTCAAGCACATGAATATGTATGCGGGCATTATCCTTGAGAGCCTGTTCCTTTACAAGCCCCAGGAATTCCCTGCTGCAGGTATTTGGGGCATGGGGACCGTACATTGCGGTAATACGACCTTCGGCACCACCGTCCCATTTCTTAACAAACCGGGTCCCTTCTGCCAATTCGAAATCAGCCCTGGATTTATCTCCCAGGTCGATCATGCCGTATGAAAGGGCTGCCCTCATCCCTGATTCTTCAACTGCCCTGGCTACACTGTCCACATGGACATACATATCTGCAAAAGCTGTAGTCCCTGATCTTATCATCTCAACACACCCCAGCATGGTGCCAATATACAGGTCTTCGTCTGTGAGCATGGCTTCTGCGGGCCAGATATGATCTTTAAGCCATTGTTTTAGAGGCAGATCATCTGCATAACCGCGAAAAAGCGTCATGCCAATATGTGTATGGGTATTGATCAGGCCAGGCATTACGACGCAGTTGTTGGCATCGATCACTTTTTGTGCTAGTTTTTCCTCCTTACCCACATAGGTGATCTTGCTGTCTTCTATAAGCACACACCCATTTTTAATAGGAGGTCCGTCCATTGTAATTACATAACCGTTCTTAATGAGAATATCAGCCATCTAGTCCTGATAAACAGTTTCAATAATCAATAAGGTTTCTGATAAATCCATTAAAAACATGCGCCGATCGGGATTCGAACCCGAGTTCATGGCTTGGCAAGCCACGGTGATAGCCACTACACTATCGGCGCACAATGGTATCTAGTGGAATCCTCATAGGAGAATATAGTATATAGATTTTTGGTTGTAGAATTACCTTAATGTGACTATTAATTTTTTTGTACAATTTATTTGTCTATAGGGTGTTTGAATCGATACTGGATCCTCCTGATCAAACCCCGTATGGTCTGTACCTCCCGGGATGATAACCTTGCGCGGCCAAGGATACGCCTTAGCATTAATATAGTCTTGTCTTTCTTGTGTACCGGGTAATCGATATCATTCAGCATCTCCTGGATATGATCATACATAAGGTTTTGATCAAAACGCTCTGCAAGTCTCATTTCCCCGCCTTTAATATCGCTTAATTCGTATAATACCACAGCTACTGCATGAGAAAGGTTCATGCTGGGATATTGGAGACTGGTAGGGATACTCATTATTATATCACAGCCCTTAAGCTCAGCATTACTCAAGCCCTTATCTTCCCTTCCAAACAGGATTGATACCAATCCCCCTTTTGCTTCCAGTAATTTTCCAATCTCACGAGGGGTGTAAGCAGGCATCCTGATATGTTCTTCAACTCTTTCCCCGGGTTTACCTGTTGCTGCAATTATTAGATTTGAATCCCCTACTGCTTCAGAAATTGACGGAAAAACTGAAGAATTGTTGAGAAGGTCCCGGGCATGCATTGCAAAAGCCCTGGCTTGTCCTTCGAGTTGGGGGGGATTGACCAAAGCCAGATCAGAAAAGCCAAAATTTTTCATAGCCCTGGCAACGGAACCTACATTTCCCTCATATAATGGTTCAACCAGAACTACCCGTATTTCCAGATCAGAATTATGCATGCTCTGATTTTGAGACTGGATGGTTATATTGGTTATGATTCAAAACACTTCTTTTTATTTGTTCATGACTGTTTTTTTTCCATTGCAATGTCAATAAGTTTTCTGGCCCAACCCAATTTTTTCTTTTTAATAGCAGAAACATTGATGTCATCGAAATCGAATCCGATCATTGTTATGCTGGAAGCACAAAAACTACGTGCAAGAAATACACAACGATCCCCATCTGTAAAGCCCCCGAAGTTGTACACATTCTCAAGAGGTGCTACCTGGGTAGAACCAATAATATTGTAAAGCCCGGGTAATACCTGGCCGATGACATGGATATTATCTCCATGTGCATGAACGACCATAATAGCCCCTTTTCGGCTGGCTTCTATCTCTGTTTCAATATCCCCATCCAGGTCTGTTACAATGATATCAGGAACAACGCCTTTTTTAATAAGTACTTCAGTGGCCCCATCGGCAGCTATAATAAAATAATTAATCAAATCAATATCATTCAGTTCAGCTTTAAGGGTAGATGCATTGCCACAGATCAAAACATCTTTTGCTTTGATCAATGCCTGAAGGCTGTCTAACGATACAATTCCGGATGGGGCCATGCCAGAGAGCATATCTGATAACTTTCTGGCAGAATACTCATCCTTTACACGGTCATAACCCATATCCCTGATTATTTCCAGATATATGGGTTCCCAGTCTTCAAATTTCATGACGATTTTGTAATGCTCATTTTCATACTCGTCCCCTCAACATCCCACTCCTTGACCAATTCGCCCTCTGGGATTATATCAAGACCTATAACCAGCAGGTTTGACCTGACTTCTCCTGCTATATGGGGTTCCAGATCAAGCACAAGATCGCAAATCCTTTCATCTTCTATCAGGACCATGGCTTTTACCGTGGCCTCAACTTCCAGGTCCAGTTCCTTTCTCATATCCTGCAGGCGCCTGATAACCTCACGGGCATATCCTTCAGATTCCAGTTCCCTTGTAAGTAAGGCATCCACATATACCAGACCATTAGAAAATTCTGCTGTGCCCACATGTTCAGGAATGGTTTCCTGGAATTTGACCATGTCTGAGGTAATAGTGGCAGTGCCGCCAGGAATTTCCAGTTCATACTGTCCATCCGACAGTAAAGCCTCCTTGAGTGCCAGGACATCTGTTGAACCAAGGGCTGATACTACCTTTTTAGCAGCTCCTTTAAATGTGGGACCAATAACTTTTGGCTGCGGTACAACTTCAATACCCAATTCGTCCCACAATTCTCCGGCACCAAGTATGATCACATCCTTACTATTGGTTTGCTCAAGCAGCACATTTCTCATAGTTACCACGGCCAAAGCAACGTTTTCATTCTCTGAAGCCACGACGATCTTATTTACAGGCCATCGCAATTTTCGCTTGACCTTCTGCCTGGCATTGGATACAGCTTCCACGATATTGCGGATTATCTCCATCTGTGTTTCAAGTTCTTTATCAATAAATGCTTCATCGGCAACCGGCCAGTCGCACATATGGATTGATTCAGGACTGTCCGGATCCAGGTTTCTTACCAGATTCTGGTATATTGATTCTGACAGATGTGGAGTAAAAGGCGATATGATCCTGGCCAGCTTGGTCATTACTTCATAGATCACCCAGTAGGCAGCCAGTTTATCGGGATCGTCCTTTTCCACCCAGGTTCTTGGCCTGATGAGTTGTATATACCATCTTGAAAGATCTTCAAGTATAAAATCAGATATAGGCCTGGTGGCCCTGTGAAGGTTATATTCTTCCATACCAGTGCTTACTTTAGATGCTAAGGAATTTACCCGGCTCAGAATCCAGCGGTCTTCCGGCCTTAAATGAGATTTTACAGTATCGTAGCTTGATTTTGCCGGGTCGAAATTGTCCATTGCCATATACGGCAGCGGGAACCGGTAAACATTCCAGAAGATGTTAAGCATCCTGCTTACGGTACTTACCTCTTCCCAATTGAACTTTAAATCTTCCCATGGAGCATTGGATGATAGTACATATAACCTCAGCGCATCGGCTCCGAACTTGTCTATCACTTCATAGGGAGCCACCACATTTCCAAGACTTTTACTCATTTTCTTGCCTGAATCATCCAGTGTGAACCCGTGCATCAATACGTTCTTGTAAGGTGCCTTTCCGAACGCCAGCATGCTGGCACCCAGTTGGGAATAGAACCAGCCCCGCGTCTGATCATGACCTTCAGTAATAAAGTCTGCAGGCCATAGTCTATCGAAATCTTCATGCTCGTGGGGATAGTTCAGGGTCGCCCATGAGGCCACCGCAGAATCAAACCATACATCAAATACATCCTCAACCCGGTTCATATTACCGCCGCATGTGCAGGCAATAGAAATAGTGTCCACATAAGGTCTATGCATGTCCAATATATCCTGGCCTCCTGAACGCTGTTTGAGTTCTTCCTTTGTTCCAATAACCTCTATCTTACCACAGGCTTCGCATACCCATATCGGTAGTGGAATGCCCCAGTAACGCTGGCGGCTGATGCACCAGTCCCGGGCTCCCGATACCCAGTCCGCGAATCTGGCAGAACCTGCCCAATCAGGATACCAGGTTACTTTTTCGATCTCGTTCAGCATTTCCTGCTTGATCTCTGAAATTTTAAGGAACCACTGTTCAGTAGCCAGATAAATTATAGGGGTCTTGCAGCGCCAGCAGTGCCCGTATCTATGTGAGATAGTACTTTTATTAAGTAATCGTCCTCTTGCTTCCAGGTCATCCAGTACTTGATCATCGGCTTCTTTTACATATTTGCCCTCATATTCCCCTGCTTCGGATGTGTATCTGCCGTCCGGACCAACTGGGCAGAAAATCGGGAGATTGTGTTTGGCACCTAACACAAAATCGTCCAGTCCGTGACCTGGAGCTATGTGTACGCAACCTGTATTTTCAGCAGTCACAAAATCGTCCATATAAACATTATGTTCAAACTCGGCCTGTGCTGGCACTTTATCAGCAAGAGGATGTTCATATGAGAGTTTTATCAGATCCTCCCCAAGCATGCTTTCCAATATCTCGAAATCATTATAGCGTCCCGCTTTCAGCACATGCTCCACAAGACTTGAAGCCACATAGAGTATATCACTTTGAGCTTTATCCTCTTTCCATGCCCTTATTTTACTGTATTCAAAACCTGGATGAACTGCCACTGCGATGTTGGCAGGAATTGTCCAGGGTGTTGTGGTCCAGATAACAATATAAGCACTATCCTCAGATTTTACCTTGAACTTGATATAAACCGAAGGATCTTCCCTGTCCCAGTATTCCACTTCACTGTCTGCAATGGCAGTTTCACATCTTGGACACCAGTTTACCACCCGCTTCCCCTTCTCAAGCAGTCCTTTTTCAAACCCCTGTTTTAATGTCCACCATGCTGCTTCTAAATATTCATCCTTAAGGGTCATATAAGGGTTTTCCCAGTTCAGCCAGACACCAAGATCCTTGAACTGCTGGGTCATATCATTCTTATGGTCCAGTGCAAATTGCCTGCATTTTTCTATGAATCGCTCTACTCCGTACTCTTCGATATCCTTTTTGGACTTAAAACCAAGCAATTCTTCAACTTTGACCTCAATGGGAAGCCCATGCATATCCCACCCGGCCCGATCCCGGACATGAAAATGATTCATAGTCTTGTAACGTAAAATTGAATCCTTAATTATCTTGTTCCAGGCAGTCCCAAGATGGATATGGCCTGTAGTATAGGGTGGGCCGTCTACAAAATAAAAGTCTGTATCACCAGCTCTCAATTGCCTGGTCTTTGGATATGCATCAATTGAATCCCAATACTTTTGAATGTCTTTTTCTAACTTTTTTGCGTCATACTTAGTTGTGATTTCTTTTATCATTCCCGATTCTCCGGATAAGATACATTATTATGAATAGAGTAGGTAGTAATCATTACTCTTACAATTATGTTCTGTTTACTATTATTTTCAGCCATGTTATACCGTTTTTAGACAGGGTATTAGTATAAAAAGTTTTATTGTGGTTTTTGACAATTTGCATTTCTTCTAATGAGA
>JACUTQ010000006.1 GCA_014859725.1 Methanosarcinales archaeon
ACCTGAACAGTTTACAAATTCCCCCCTACAACTTGAAATCGACTTCAATAGTATCCTTTAATAAATCCTCGAATCCCATCATTTTAAGTGTTTTCTGAGACTTTCCAGTTAAATTGAGGTTCCATGTTTTCACTTGATGCCCCAATCTCACCTGAATTCGTTCCACCCGTTCAAGATCATGAAGAAATGCATCTGCTTCATTCCAGACATCTTTACGATCTGATGTTTTCTGAAGATGCCACTGAAGGTCCGCCAGCAGTCGATATGCAAGAACGCACACAAAAATATACACTCTCACTCGCCTCTCGAGCCTGTGACGTACAGGTTCCATTTCTTCGGATGTCTTCAATGTCCTGAAGACTTTCTCTACAAAATCCTTCTCAAAATAAGCTGTCACAACTTCCTGCGGGGAAAGTGATTCATCTGTAGATAAAATCAGATATTTGCCATATGAACGTTCAGATGCTGCAATCTCATGGTTTTTAAAATTCCATTCTATACGAGGACCATTTCCTGTTCTCTTAACTCGAGTGCGGACATAATCCTTCCATGATCCCACGATGCTATCAATGGCTTTGTGAAGACGTGCTTCTGACCACTCCTTTCCCTTCTCACTCAATTCATCAAGTTCCTGACCAATAAATGCCAGAACTTCGTTCTGAGCATTGACCTTACTGGTTCTTCGTTCCTGATTGATGTATACGATCACCGAACGCTGTTTGTCAAAAAGTTGATCTTTTGTTTTTACTGCATAGATATGTCCGGTCCTGCTTTTATGAATAAATGTATCTGGACTTAAAGGAACATCTGTGTCTGCAATGATGTTTTTAACATCATTCAAAGTTTTGGGAACACCACAAATAAGCTTCCAACCAACTGACTCGATTATGTTAACATTTTCTTTAGATACATTTCCTCTATCCCAGATGAGTGTTCCAGGTTCAATGCCCGTTTCTTTGAGTTGTGCTACAAGATTCTTAATCGTTGATGAGCCGTTACGGCTCCCATTGTAAATAAAGTGAGATATGGGATATTTATCGTGTTTTGATACGAGAAGAGCAAGATTCACCTGCAGACGCTTGACAAGTTTGGCGTTGTATCCAAGTTCAGCCAGTGAGCAACTGAAGCCAAAAAAAAGAACTGATGTGAGGTCGTATGCGACTATCTCAGACTCACCGTGTAGCGGGTGCATTTTACGCCATTGTTTGTAAAGAGCATCATCGATCTTGTGAGTGAAATCGTGGATCTGACCTATAGTTCTGTCTTCATAGCATACAAAGTCCATTGCTGTAAGAAATGACGTCCTGGTGAGATCAGCAGGATTAACATCCATTAGTCTGGGAAGGTCTGTTGTAGGGATCCAGTTTTCAAGCATAGTGTTGCTCATTGGATCTATTACTCGATTGATTGCCCAGGCAGTTAGGAGCTTACCTGGAGATGGACCGTCTATGTTTGCATCTCCGCAGCTGATCTCATCGATAGTTTTTACGAAACCAAGCTGAGATGCAAGCTCCCATAGCAAGGTCACAGCACCTGCCCTATGAGAGGGGCCATGTTCTAAACGATCCAGTATTTTTGGCTTTGGTTTTGAAGGTTCAATGGGTTCTTCGGGTCCTAAGCTCCTCACATAAACACTTTTGACTTTTCCGTCTACGCGAATAGATTTGTATTCTTCAAGGTAGATGCGTCCATTCTTTTTCCTTCTTTTAATTACCATGTAGGGAGTATTGCCCCTACATGTATATAATTATTTCGGTTTTGAAATGGAATAAAAAATAATCGCTTGAAGACGAAATTGGTATATTAAAATGGGTTAGTGTAAGGTAGGTAGGGGGGACGAACAAATCTGTTCAGGTAAAGAAATCTTTCATTTAACGTACCTGCTTTTAATAAAAATAAAAGATGATTTTAAACTTTATAAAAATATCTGAACTAAAATTGCCGGAAAAAAACCCATATTCACTAATTATTCGAACTTGAACATGCCAACAGCAACACTAAAAAAGATAATATCAGCATTCCTACTCATTGAAAAATATTTGCACCATTTCAAATAATGGATTTATGGATAGTTTTAAATCTGATATAAGGAAGTATATACCTCGGTGCAAACAATGGCCGATGATACCCAAAAAGATCTGACCCCAAACGAAAAGCAGGTACTTCTGGCATTGGGGAAACTGAAGACCGCAGACCCTCAAACATTATCCAATGCTTCTGATCTCAGCGTGGAAGCTGCAATCCAGAGTTCATTTTTACTGCAGGAAAAGGGGCTTGCACAGGTATCTGAAGAAATCATCGAGAAATACCACCTGACAGAGGAAGGCAAAGAGTATGCAGTATCAGGACTCCCTGAACGTCAGATAATTGAAAAGGTCACATCACCAACATCAATAGATGCACTTAAATCAGAATTCGGACCAAGGTTATCAGGAATAGCTCTGGGCTGGCTGCGTAAGAAAGGCTGGGCACAGATCAAAGATGGGAACCTGATACCTGAAAGTATTCCTCCTAAGGGAGACGATGAAGAAGCACTTGCACAATTATTGGACACTCCGGGATTAGAGATTCCTAAAAAAGTTGTACAGGACCTGGCCAAACGAAATCTCATAGAAGTAAATGAAGAGAAGACAAGAACCATAATTATCACTGATTCAGGATTAAACGTTTTTCAGGCAGGGATCACCCTGGAAGAAGAAGAAGTGGCACAGCTCAATGCTGATCTTATAAGGACAGGGGCCTGGAAACAAAAAAAGCTGCGTTCCTACGACATCAATACACCCGTGGTACCGATCTACGGCGCCAAGATCCATCCGTACCAGCGCCTCATAGATGAGATGCGCCAGATATTCCTTGAGATGGGATTTACCGAGATCAAGGGAGATATTATCCAGAGCAGTTTCTGGAACTTTGATGCTCTGTTCCAACCTCAGGACCACTCTGCCAGGGAAATGCAGGATACGTTCCATTTAGACAGCACCAGTGATCTGCCCCCGGAATATACTGATACTGTAGCAGCTATGCATGAACACGGCGGCAATATCAGCAGTAAGGGCTGGGGCGGTACCTGGAACAAGGACGTTGCAAAGATGAACGTGTTACGTACCCATACTACAGCTATTACCATTCACTACCTGGCAGATAATCCAGACCCTCCGGTAAAGGCCTTCTGCATTGACCGTGCCTACCGCAGAGAGACCATTGACCCAACCCACACCCCTGAATTCGAGCAGCTTGAAGGCGTGGTAATGGATGAGGGTATGAGCTTTGCCGATCTCCTGGGTTTGCTTACTATGTTCTACCACAGGATGGGGTTCACTGATGTCAGGTTCAGACCAGCATATTTCCCTTATACCGAACCCAGCGTGGAACCCGAGGTATATATTGAGGGCATGGGCTGGATAGAACTGGGCGGTGCAGGAGTATTCCGAAAAGAGGTCACTGAACCGCTTGGAATCAAACAGCCTGTCCTGGCATGGGGATTAGGGGTGAGCAGACTCGCTATGTTACGGTTAGGACTGCGTGATCTGAGGGAACTGTACCAGTCAGATATTGACTGGCTCAGGAAAAGCCCGGTCTCAGGGACCAAAAATAAATAAATAATAATATTTTTTTTTTAAAAAAAATACTATGATGGGAATAATCCCAGCAATTGGATCGAATCCGCAACTCTCTTTACGCCAACTCCGAGGGCGGCATCCCGCATACTAAGTCCCATTCTCTCTCTTGTATCCCACACATTACGGAATGACTCGACCAACTTTTGTTCCTGCTGCTGGTTCACTTCGGTCAAGCTCCAATGCTGCCTGTTAATGTTCTGAACCCATTCAAGATAACTGACCATAACACCACCGGAGTTAGCCAGAATATCAGGCACCAGGAATACTCCGTTTCTATTGAGTATCATATCTGCTTCGGTAGTGGTGGGACCATTTGCTCCTTCAACTATTACTTTTGCTTTGATATTGCCAGCATTTTGATCTGTGATCTGATTCCCCAGAGCAGAAGGGACCAGGAAATCACATTCAAGTTCTAATATTTCATTATTTGACAGATTCTCTGTTCCTGGAAATCCCACAACTGTCCCTGTTTCGATCTTATAGGCCAGGACTTTACTTGGATCAAATCCTTCTGGATTGTAAATACCGCCCTGAGAGTCACTCACACCAATGATCTTACACCCCATGCTATATAGCGTCAAAGCAGCATGTACTCCAACATTACCAAATCCCTGAATTACTACCGGGGCATCCTTCATATTCATACCCAGGGCCTTTGCCGCTTCTCTTAAGCATATAGCAGTTCCTCTGCCAGTGGCTTCTGTGCGGCCTTCACTACCCCCAAGTCCGATTGGTTTTCCTGTCACCACTTCAGGTACTGAATACCCTTTCAAAACACTGTACGTATCCATGATCCAGGCCATGGTCTGGGCATCGGTGTACATATCAGGTGCCGGGACATCTCTGTAAGGACCTATGAATTGGGAGATCATGGTCGTATACCGCCTGGTCAAGTGTTCCTTTTCTCTGACTGACATTTCCTTGGTATCACATACGATGCCTCCTTTAGCACCACCGTACGGAATATCTATTACAGCACACTTCCATGTCATCCACATAGCCAGTGCTTTCACTTCATCCATGGACACTTCGTGATGATATCTGATACCCCCTTTATACGGTCCCCGCGCATCATTATGCTGGACACGGTATCCGGTGAATACTTTGACCTCTCCGCTGTCCATATTGATGGGTAAGGTTACTATATGAACCATTTTAGGATGGATGAGAATTTCATGTATCCCAGGGTCCAGGTCCATCTGGTCTGAGCAGATCCTGAGCTGATTACAGGCATTTTCATATGGATTTTTATCATCACTCATTTTAACTCCTCATAAAATAACATAAATAATTTAAAATTTTACTATAATATCCTTTTGATTTGAGACTGAGATTGCTAAATCTCAGTTTGTTTTGCAACACAGAATCTGCAAAGGGCTTCATCGTTATCTTCCTGTTTATCCTTTACAGGACAATAGTAATCTTCCCCTACCTTTTCGACAAAAAATCCACCTGGGAACGGAGTTCCTTCAGGATGTGGAGGTGTTTGTGTGATAAAAATATTATAGATTGCACAAAGGTAATACAACACTGTCATTTGTGGAAGATCTTCTTCGGCTGCACCATTGATTTTGTGATGAAAATTTTTCAGGAAATCCTGGTACTGGTTAATATCCAGTTCATGATCTCCGGATTCAATATTTGAAATTATATTCTTGAAATTGCAGAAAATCTGTTCAGATAATTTTTCCTTATATACCTTTTTATATTTGGGGGGGAGATACCTGCATTCTTGTTCCATAGAAGCATGAATCTTCATAAGATCAAAAATACTGTAAGCAGCAAATTCTTTTTTCAGTATTGATAGCAGTGTCTCACGGTCACATACACATTCATGCATTTCCTTGATACCTTCCAGCTTTTTGAATGGAGCCATCAATAATTCAAACGTATTGAATGATATAAAAATTATATCGTAATTATTGTTGAATATAAAGAAATTTTTATTCTCATCAGCTTATATCATGAAAATATACCCACATGATCCTGATGATATCCATAGTTTCCACCCTCCCATCAGCTTTCCGTTTCAGTATCCACCCGATGGCCCATATCTCCTCACCCTTGATAGCTGAGTATATATCAGGGTCAACCATGAACTCCGGGTCAGGATAGCAGCACCAACCACATTGTTCGCATTTGAATCCCACTTCCCTGAGAACATGAGTCACATCATCATTAAATAATATTTAAATTGACATGAAAAATCGGCAAAAATCAGGGCACATTTTCCCAATG
Source organism: Methanosarcinales archaeon (assembly GCA_014859725.1). Lineage (NCBI taxonomy): Archaea > Methanobacteriati > Methanobacteriota > Methanomicrobia > Methanosarcinales > Methanosarcinales archaeon. Next base: position 5,859 of record JACUTQ010000006.1, read on the forward strand.
ATTTCAATCCTTTAATTCTCCAATTTTTAAGTAATCTTATTTTTCATTATGCTTAGGCATCTATTAGAATATTTCTACAAATTGAATCAACCAAATAAATTATATGATAGGAAAGCGATTTCCGTTTAGTGATAGGTTATGGAATTTAGTTCAATAGACTCATTAAACGTTTATTTCTTCCTTTGGGCAGCAATATTGATTTTTTTTCATGAAAGCGGGCTTTATTCTGCTGGAGATCGGGCAGATACGGCAAAAGAACGTGGGCACACACATGACCCTGAAATTCTTGGACCTTGCCACTGTACTTATCCTGTACTTCTTTATAGGATATGGTGTAGCCTACGGTTTCCAATATATTGGAGGCGGGCTTATTCCCGCGGGCACCGAACCAGGCAGTTTCGCCCACTTCATGAAAATGGTGATGTTCGCAGTGGCAGCAGTCACTATTGTATCAGGAGCTGTGGCTGAGAGGATCAAGATCAGCGGCTATATGATCGGTGCCATTGTAATCGGGACCCTGATCTATCCTATCTATGAAGGGCTTGCATGGGGTTCATTCATGGGAGGGTTCTTAGGAGATCTGGGATATCATGATTTTGCAGGAGCAGGAGTTGTCCATCTAATGGGTGGCACACTGGGCATCATGGCCGCATGGGTGCTTGGACCGAGATTGGGCCGGTATGATGAGAACGGCAAACCAGTTCCCATACCATGCCACAATGTCCCGTTTGTGGTTATTGGAGCATTCATCCTGGCATTCGGATGGTTCGGGTTCAACATAGGTAGTGCCTCATTCATAGGTCCGGACGGGGCCAACCTAGCCTCTGTGGCTGTGATCACAGCCCTGTCCATGGCTGCCGCGATACTTACGTCAGCCCTTATAACAAAAGGTGACCCAATATGGTGTTCCAATGGGATGTGTGCAGGATTAGTAGCCATTTGTGCCGGAGCCGACCTGTTCACAACGTCTTCAAATTTGTAGAAGAAAAAGGTATTGATGATACATGCGGTGTAACCCCTGTACACGCAGTTTCCGGATTATGGGGTGTATTGGCAGCAGGGTTATTTATCCCTTCAATTTCACTCACATCCCAGTTAATCGGTAGTATTGTGGTCATTGTACTGGCAGTAGCTGGCGGCCTTACCATCTATGGAGCACTTAAGGTCCTTGGACTGCTGAGGATCGACCAGGAAATGGAGATTATAGGCCTGGACGAAAGTTTATATGAAATGAATGTCTATCCCGAATCAATAGTTGAAAGGATAGACCCATCATGAAAATGGTAGTTGCGATAATAAGGACCGAAAAACTTCATGAAGTAATGGATTCACTGGAAGCTGCAGGGATTAAATCCCTTACAGCCTCCAGTGTAAAGGGTCGGGGAACCCAGAAAGGCATCACACAGCAGTGGAGGGGGCGCGAATATACTGTAGATCTGCTGGAAAAAACAAAACTGGAGATAGTGGTCACGGATGACCTTGTTGATGCTACCATAAATGCTATAAAGGGATCAGCCACGACTGGTAATATTGGGGATGGGAAGATTTTTGTCCAAAATGTGGAGACTGCTATTAGGATACGAACGGGTACAACTGGCGATACAGCCATTTAATTTATAATCCAGATTATTATTTTCCTAAACCTTTATTATAGTCCAATACATCTACCCATCCTGAAGTGAGACTTACATGGCAGAGACAATACACTGGGCAGATGTGGTTGCCAGCGAAGCATTGAAAAAAGGTAATAAGCATACAGTAGCTTCAGGCATAACACCTTCAGGAAATATCCATATCGGCAACATGCGTGAAGTAGTTACTGCCGATGCAGCATACAGGGCACTGCTTGATGCGGGTTCTGATGTAAAATTACTATATATAGCAGATACCTACGACCCCTTACGCAAGGTATACCCATTTTTAGATGATAGTTTTGAAGCACACGTGGGCAAGCCCTTATCAGAGATCCCCTGTCCCTGTGGCAACCATCCAAATTACGCGCAACATTTCCTTGAACCATTCTTTAGATCGCTGGACCAACTTGGGATAAAACCTGCAGTCCACAGGGCTGATGAGCTCTACAAAGCAGGGGCTTATGTGGAGGCTATCAAGATTGCACTGGTAAAAAGAGATGAAATCGCTCGGATTATTGAAGAAGTGTCGCAACGAACACTTGAACCTGACTGGAACCCTTTCAATCCCATATGTAATGAATGCGGCAGACTGACCACGACTAAAGTCACCGGGTTTGATCTGGAATCAGAAACAATAGATTACACCTGTTCATGCGGCTCATCCGGAACTGTATCCATGCGAGGAGGGGGAAAACTTACCTGGCGGGTTGACTGGCCCGCAAGATGGCCTATTCTGGGTGTAACAGTCGAACCCTTTGGCAAGGACCATGCGTCAGCGGGTGGTTCCTATGATACTGGCAAGCGTATATCAAGTGAAATTTTCGAATATCCTGCACCCCACCCCATTGTCTACGAATGGATCAACCTGAAAGGGAAAGGTGCCATGTCCTCATCCACAGGAGTTACCGTGACTATCAGCGATATGCTGGATGTAGTGCCTCCTGAGGTGCTGAGATACCTGATCATCAGAAGCAAACCTGAGAAACATATTGAGTTCGACCCGGGTCTGCCTTTATTGAACCTGATCGATGAATATGACAACCTGGATGAGAGTATCGATAAAAGGGCCTACCAGCTTTCCCACGCAGGAAGTGAGGAGGGTGCCAAAATACCATTCAGGCACATGGTCACTGCGGTCCAGATTGCTGATCACAGTTTTGATTACCTTCTGACAGTACTTGAGCGGGGAGGGTATGACGTTTCTAATTACGAAAATATTCGCAAGAGAGCAGATAATGTAGAAAAATGGCTGGAGACTTTTGCTCCTGCTATGGTGAAATTCGAGATCCAGAAGACCCTGCCGCCAGAAACCAGGAACTTCAACGACCAGCAGCGCCATGCTTTAAAAGTGTTAGTGGAACGCATGCCTGGATTTAATGACGGTCAGGCCATCCATGAAGGGATTTATGCTATAGCCAAGGAACTGGAAATGAATCCTAAGAAACTGTTCCAGACAATCTACCAGTCCATTCTGGGGACAAAGAGCGGGCCCAGGCTGGGGTACTTCTTAGTGTCGTTGGAAAGGGATTTCCTGGTTGAGCGGTTCAAGGCTGCTTGTGAAATATAAATCGGGATATTGAAACTCTGCGTGATATTGTTAGCTGGCTCTGTCTGGCAGATGTGAAAGCTTTCGGAATGACATGGGAAGACAGCGAAGCCTTTTTATCACGTCTTGATTTCACGCTTGTGTTGCATGCTGATAAGTGCAGATATCTCTTTCATTTTATATTTTAACAGCCATGACAAGTCCCCATACCTGCAAAATCGATATCCTCACCAATTTATTGGATTAAGCCTGTGACGCTTCGGTAAAATGAAAATGGTATGCAGGAGGTTAATTTGCTTTATTCACGCAGTGTAAGGCATTATTTTGTGAATATAATATTACCGAAGTATCACACATAGGTGTCTAAGATAACTTGACTGGTACCGTCAACAAATGTGCCTGCTACTACTACATGGTCCCGAGCGGTTGTTCCATTATCATCCTGTTGAGTATATCCAACATATAAATTTGATGAATTTTGATATGGTGTCTTACCTGCTACTGAATAGGTTAAATATGCTAAAGACTCATGATCCTGTCCACCTTGATAAGTTATATCGATATTACTTGAATTTGTTTGTGAAGCCGTTACTGCCACAGTATAAGTATTCTTCAATGATCCGCTCATACCAAAGACGAAGGCTGCAATGACTGCTGCCAGAATAACTGTAATGGCAACCATAAGGATAACTCCAATAACCGGTGATACAGCTTCTTCGTCCATAAACTTTCTATTTGCTTTCATTTTAACATCACTCCAATTTCTTATTTTTCAGTGCCTTTTCCAGTTTTTTTGCCCACATATCTGATTCCTGACATTTATTACACCTTGCTGTGAAAATTGATACCCTATTAGATATCAAATTCCCGGATCCCTGAACTGTCTCATTATTATCCCTTCTGCCACTTTTGGGACAAAAAGAGTCGATTTTTGCGGAAAATTCTTCATTTCCGAGTGGGCCTTATGTTCAACTTCATTTATGGAAAGTGCCCTCATCAAAAATGCACAATCAAAACCCTGCTTGTCCACCTTTTTTACAGCTTCGGTCACGCTGTCGCAAAAAGCCAGGTTATCTACTTTATTTCCATCCATAAAGGGGCCGATTATCCATTCATTAAGCGAGATATAATCAAGCCCTACCTTTTCCTCCGCACTATCTGAAAGTTTCTTGACTTCATCCCTGTGTGCCCTGAATATTGAAAAATCATTTCCGTCATACCATCCGATTTTGACATCATACGAATCATCCCTGGCATTCATGATTTTATAAAATTCTTCATCGTCATTATCTCCCTGCCAGATGATCTCATAATATCTATTCAATTGTTGCAGCAGTTTCTTAGCATTTATGCCCTTAATACAACGATGCCACGGTAGCAGCAACAGAGCACGGTCCCCCCCTTCCATGAACATCATCATAGTATAATCCACACCATCCTGGATACACAGTTTATGGGTAGCATTATAGCGGTGGTGCCCATCAAGGATTAAAACTTTTTCATCAGCCATGAGTTCCTGGATATGTTTGATAATATCATTATCAGTAATTTCCCACAATAGATGTCGGTTGCCATTTAATGTAATGTCTAATAACGGAGGTATTTCATCTCTTATTACCAGATCAGGTCTTTTAAATCCAAGATATTGTTCAAAAAGGTTATTAATTCCATGCCCGGGCATGTTGTATTCAGAGGCTATGGGTGCAAAATTCATTTTGCATACCCGCATCAGTTCAATTCGCTCAGCAGAATGTTTTTCAAAAATTTTCTCATGCCCGACAATATTTCCCTCTCCAAGTTTCTCAACTTTCACAAGAGCCATTAAACCGAAAGCAAAATACACACCTCTTTTTACTGAATCAGGTATCTGGCCCAAAATATGTTCAGGCAGGCTGTATCTGATGCCATAAATATAAAATGCAGGATGTTCCAGCTCTTTTAAGATATTATCCTGAAATAAACGATTCAATTGCTTTTTTGCATTATCTATGAATTGGCTACTGTCAGTGCCATCTTTGCGTGTGGTTATATGAATAACATTGTTTTTTACGCGGCCATATTTGTCATATTCTCTTTCATCTATAGTGTCATAAACCGGGCATACCAACATCTCCCTATCTGGTATTTCTGGATTTAGTATTGTGGCTTTGAAAGGTTTTATTATTACCATGTGAAAAGCATTCCATAATGAAGAATTTTGTTACCAATATGTTGAATGTGTAAATTAAATTTTCGGATTGCAAATGTAATAAGGTATATATATACATATATTTTCCTTCTAAGAAAATATATATAGAACCAATTGCATATCATAATGCTAAACATTTCATTATAAGGTTGTAAAAAATGAATAAAAACAGGGGTTTTTTAATTGAAATCATTTGCTATAATTAGAGCAGAAAACAGTGGAAAAGTTAATGTTGCCCTCAGGGACCTGGTGCGATACGGTCACATGTCCTTTGATGACAGCCCCAAAAGAATGGATCCACAAAAAGCCGATAAAATGCTAGTTGACATAATGAACACACCCCTCAGGAATGCCTGCGGATCAGCAGCAGTGGTTCCCCTGGAGGATCAGGCCAGCGTTGCGATCGGCAGATTGAAAAAGATACATCCCCCAGCTCATGTGATTATTGTAAGTCCAAGACATGCCATGTTTTCACATCTTGAAAAAGACTTTAACGAAATGCCGGAAATGGACTTAAAATCACAAGATGAGGAAGATGATTTCGAATAAAAAAACATGATCTCTGATTGGAAGACAAATTACTGGTCCCTGCCAGCACCTTCTATTTCTTTTTTATCGTGACAATATCTCCCAGCGTAGTACCACGCAACATTGTCCCATGCTCCATATTATCTTGACTCACACGTTCTGTGAGTTTTATCCCGAGAGCTTGTTCAAGTTTCTTGCGCATTGCATCTTCGGGAATGATCTCAGAGCGTTCGATCTTTTTTATCAGAGGGGCTTTTTCTTTAATCTTAAGACCCAGTTCTTCAATAGTCCAGCCTTTAGCTTCCCTGGCTTCCCGGATAACCTTATTATAATCAGCAATAATTTCCCCATCCACATTATCAAAGGCATTTCGCCTGGGTCTTTTAGCATGAGTTGGAGGGGCTGCTGCAGTAGGGGCAACTTTTCTTGAAACAGGGGACCATCCCTGAGGTGTTTTCCCGTACTGGGCACACTTTGCGCATACTTCCAGTTCAGTTCTTTCAACCACTACCTTTCTGGGTGAACCGATTATGTCTATTCCACAGATTTCACATTGCATTAATAAACCAATCCTTCGAAAAGGCTATATATCGTATGGACTTAAATAATATTCGGAGATAAAAATATGGTAGAGATTTTGGAGGACAATGACACGGAAAGGAGATTAATGGTCAATATTCCACAAGATCTTTCCAAGGATGATTTTTCAAGATATCTGATAGACAGGATGCACCAGCTTGAAGAAAGAAATCACCTGATAAGAGAGCAAAATCATAAGATTGAATCTGAAAAACGACATGCTGAATCTCAAAAATTAAAATTTGAACGTGAATTAAGAACAGTCCGAAGTGAACTGGAAAAATTAAAAACCACGCCTCTTATTGTGGGTACAATTGTGGAAGTATTGGAAAACGGAAAATTAGTTGTAAGAAGCAGTACAGGACCGCAATTCGTGGTTGGATTGTCCCAGTTCATAAAAGAATCTGAACTCGAACCCGGGACGCAGGTAGCAATGAACCAGCAAACATTGGCAGTAATAAGCGTTCTTCCTACTTCAAGAAGCCATCTTGTAAGGGGCGTGGAAGTAATCGAATCATTGGATGTAGATTATTCACACATTGGTGGGCTTGAAGACCAGATAAGGGAATTAAGAGAAGCTGTAGAATTACCATTAACTAAACCCGAAGCATTCATAAAGATCGGTATAGACCCACCAAAAGGTGTTATGCTATTTGGCCCACCCGGGACCGGGAAAACCATGCTGGCAAAAGCAGTATCCCATCAAACCAGTGCAACTTTTTTGAGATTGGTGGGTTCAGAACTGGTTCAGAAATATATAGGGGAAGGAGCCAGGATGGTCAGGGAACTTTTCAAACTTGCAAAGGATAAAGCCCCAAGCATAATATTTATTGATGAACTTGACTCTATTGGAGCCAAACGGTATGACGGTGCCACTGCAGGAGACCGGGAAGTTCAGCGCACTTTGATGCAGTTACTGGCTGAAATGGACGGTTTTAATCCCAGAGGTGATGTCAGGTTGCTGGCTGCTACCAACAGGCTGGATATCCTGGACCCGGCACTTTTACGCCCTGGAAGGTTTGATCGTTTTATCGAAGTAATTCTTCCTAACAATGAGGCCAGGGTTCAAATCTTAAAGATACATACCAGAAACATGAATCTCTCAAAGGATGTAGACTTCAATAATCTGGCAAAACTTACTGAAGGCACAAGTGGTTCCGGATTAAAAGCCATTGCTACCGAAGCAGGGATGTTCGCCATACGCAATGAAAAAGATTGTGTTGAAGTTGACGACCTCATAAATGCCATAAAAAAAGTTGTGGGAGAAAAAGATTCATCAGGCAGTGTCTCAGAGAATATGTTCGCTTGATAGTTTTCACATTTTTCTTAAACCACTCATCCTATATATTTTTTAACACAAATCTCATATCGCAGATTTTATCACTTAAAACTGAAATCAGGTATAGGAATTATATGACTGATCAATACCAAAATATTGTTGAAAAAGATTCAAAATTTGTTTTTCAGAATTATACACGCCAGCCTATTGCATTGGTAAGAGGAAAAGGGTCTGTAGTATGGGATAGTAATGGTAAAGAATACATTGATTGTATAGCTGGAATAGCGGTTAATAACATTGGGCATTGCCATCCTGCCATTGTTGAAGCAGTTAGTAAACAGTCATCTGAATTGATACATGTATCAAATTTGTATTACAACAAGCAGCAATCAGACCTCGCAGCTCAATTGGTGCCCAGGACTGGAATGGACCGAGTATTTTTCTGCAATTCAGGGACTGAAAGCATAGAAGGAGCATTGAAACTGGCAAGACGTGCCACCGCCCGTACAGATTTTATTGCCGCTGAACACAGTTTTCATGGCAGGACCATGGGTTCATTGAGCGTGACCCATAAATTGCAATACCGCACTCCCTTTGAACCCCTGATTAAGAAGGTGGATTTTATTCCTTTTAATGATATTGAATCATTAAAAGAGAAGATTTCACAAAATATCGCCGCAGTTCTCCTTGAACCGATCCAGGGCGAAGGAGGGGTCAGAATTCCAGATAATGAATACCTAAAAGGAGTCCGGGATATCTGTGATGATAACAACACCCTCTTAATATTTGATGAGGTCCAGACAGGATTTGGCAGGACAGGCCGCTGGTTCGGTTGGGAACATTCAGGGGTTATACCTGATATTATGACTTTAGCCAAGGCATTAGCAGGTGGTCTGCCTATGGGAGCTATGTTAGCAACAGAAGAAATTGCATCAAAGATGCAAAAAGGAGATCATGCAGCCACGTTCGGCGGGGGTCCCCTGGTATGTGCTGCAGCTATCGCATCCTTGAATGTAATTGAAAAAGAGAACCTTGTTGATAGCTCAGCCAGGATGGGCGGTTATTTGATGGATTCTCTGACAAATCTAGAACTGGATAATGTCTTGGAGATACGGGGCAAAGGATTAATGATCGGCATTGAACTAAGTATCAAATGCGGGCCTGTTGTAGATTATGCCAGAAATAACGGTGTGCTGCTAAATTGTACTTCAGAATCAGTGTTAAGGTTCGTGCCGCCTTTGACGATTACCAAAGAGCAGATAAACCGTGTAATAGAAGTAGTTACGAAAGGTATTCAGGAAGCAGAATGATTCGCACTAAATACATGCTGAATAAATCTGTAATGGGCATAAAAGAATATGTTCCTGGCAAATCTATTGAAGAGATAGTCGAAAGTTACGGAATAAAACCTGAGAACATTATCAAACTGGGTTCAAATGAGAATCCATTGGGCCCATCACAAAAGTCAGTAGAAGCTGTGCGGGCAATTGCAGACAAGATAAATATATATCCTTCAGTGGACGCAGCAGAACTTCGAATAGCACTATCACAATATGTAGGTTATCCTGCAGACCAGGTGGTCATGGGTGCAGGAATGGACGGTGTTGTAGACACCATGATGCGATTATTCATCCAGCCAGGTACATCTGCAGTAATTACGACTCCCACTTTCTCGTATTATGAGATCGCAGTAAGATCAGCAGGTGGTAGCCCTGTTTTTGTTAAACGACAATCAGATTTCAGTATTGATACAAAAGCCGTGCTGTCATCAATTGATGAAAATACCAGGATCATTTTTTTATGTTCGCCCAATAACCCAACCGGAAACACAATTTCTGAAGCAGATGTCAGAACCATAGTAGAATCCACCAATACTATTGTGTTCCTGGATGAAGCATACGTGGAATTCGCACGAAAAAGTCTAACAGGTCTTGTAGCAGAATACGATAATCTTGTAATTGGCCGTACAATGTCAAAGACCATGGGCCTTGCAGGTCTGAGAATTGGCTACGGTATAGTCCCTCATTGGATTTATAAAGAATATATGAAGGTCACAACTCCTTTTTCGATCAGCAGAATAGCTGTTGCAGCCGGGCTTGCAGCACTCGAAGACTCAGAATTCACAAAAAGGACAATTCAAAATGTGCAGATAGGCAGGAAATTTTTGACAGAAGGCTTATCTAATTACTGTAAAGTTCATCCTTCAGAAGGAAACTTTATCATGATCGATGTAAAACCGAAAAAAAGCAGTGATGTGACCGAAGCACTGCTCGCACGGGGGATAATTGTAAGGGATTGCTCCTCTTTCAAGGATGCAGGCGAGAACCTTATCAGGATTACGGTGGGCACTCCATCTCAGAACAAACACGTAGTAAGTGCACTTGCCGAGATATTGCAGTTATGATTATTGCATTAACAGGGACACCAGGCACGGGAAAGACCACTATATGCAATTCTCTTAAAAAACAGTTTAAGATCATTGATCTGAATAGACTGGTAATAGAGAACGGACTACACCTTGGGCAAGATGAAAAGCGCGGCTCACTGATTGCTGATCTGGATGCTCTAAAAGAAAAAGTTCATGCAATACTAAAAGACGAAACCTCAAATGTAGTAATTGAAGGCCACTTATCTCATTATCTTTCAGGTTATGATGCGGTTATTGTACTCAGAACCCATCCTAACGTACTTGGTCAGCGCCTTGAGTCAAGAGGATATGCCCGGGAAAAAATAATTGAAAATATAGAAGCTGAGGCACTGGATGTGATATTGATCGAGGCTGTGGAATTATGCGAAATGGTATATGAGGTTGAAACCACCACATCGACACCAACTCAAGCAAGTCTTGAGATACAATCCGTAATACAACTGGTGGAAGCCGAAGATTTTGGAAAACTTGAAAAATATTTGCCTGGTCGATTTGATTGGAGTGAAGAGGTGTTCTGATGACATTGAATACTTATAGACCGTATGTAAGTTTTGTACTCGAACCCTCGGCCAGTGCCCTTGCTCGATTGAAGCTGACGCCCAATAAGGTATCTTTACTGTCATTAATATTCGCAACTCTTGCAGGATTATCATATTATTATTCGTTTAATAATCAATTTTATCTAGTTACGGCCCTTGTGTTTGTTATTTTAAACTCTTTCACAGATGCCATTGATGGTGTAATGGCAAGAAAGATGAACCTGCAATCAGAGAGGGGCGATTTTCTTGACCATGTAATCGATAGATATGCTGATACTTTTATAATCTGCGGAATTTTTTTTGCAGGTTATACCAACTGGATGATAGGAGTTTTTGCTATAACAGGAGTGTTAATAACCAGTTATATGGGAACCCAGGCCCAGGCAGTAAGCGGAAAAAGGCATTATGGTGGCATTATGGGCAGAGCAGACCGCCTAGCATTAATTATCATAGTAAGTGGAATCAACGTTGTATATTCCATGGAAATATACAATATGCAGCTGTTAGGCTGGTTGATCGTTGTAATTGCTGTAACATCCCACTTTACAGCACTGCAGAGGTTTGTTCATATCTGGGTTGAGATAGAAGGTAAATAATCTTTTTTCCGTAGGTTTTATCGTTAATGCAATAATTATAGTTTCAACTGTATAATTTTAATTAATTATACCAATGCACAATATAGGACGTAACAATGCCCGAACCAACAATAACTATTCAAAACGTAGTAGCTTCTACAAAATTAGCAGACAGCTTTGATCTAGTCAGCATCGAGCCAAAACTTGAAGGTGCTGAGTATAATAAATCTAAGTTTCCGGGTATGGTCTACAGAGTAACTGAGCCAAAAGCAGCTTTTTTGATATTTTCTTCAGGTAAAGTTGTATGTACGGGTGCAAAAAAAGTGGAAGATATTGACGTAGTAATTGACAACGTAGCCAATACGTTCAAATCACTGGGCATTGATGTTTACCCTAATCCTGAGATAACCATACAGAATATAGTAGCTTCTGCAGATCTTGGTACAAACTTGAATTTAAATGCAATTGCAGTAGGTTTGGGTTTTGAGAACATCGAGTATGAACCAGAACAGTTCCCAGGTCTTGTGTACCGGATAAAATCACCAAAAATCGTGGTGTTGATATTCAGTTCCGGAAAATTGGTAATTACAGGTGGAAAGTCCCCTGATGATTGTCAAAAGGGGGTTGAAATTGTAAAGGAACAACTGGAAAGTTTATCTTTGCTGTAGGTAAGGTTCTTATTTTGTCATCATATCGTGAAGCTGTGGCCAAGAGTCTGATTATAGATGATGAGATCAAAGAGCTCATTAAAAAGGAAGACCGGGATTTCAGGATTTGCACTTCTTGCAGCGGTCCCTTATTGATCCCTACTGATATAGTGCCTTCCAAACCCAGCGATCTTGAAGTTGAAATAGGAGATAATTCACTATTTATTTCATTTAACCAGGCAAGATATACGCATCGTTTTCACAAATCATTATTAGACCAATATTATTGGGTAATGGAAATGGGTCTTGAATGCGATATTGATTAGATATGTAATTAATATGTTTGCATACCCTGATCCCAAACAGGTTCAGGGGAAAATTGCTGGTGTTGCTCTTCAGTTTTAAGGCAGTATTGTCGTCTGTTACGATTGCCCATACGTTCAAGTTTTCCCTCTCTGTACATACGTGACAGATATGTGGAAACAGTGCTGAGATTTATATTGGAATAAACCCTGTCATAATCTCTTTTTACTTCCAATGAAGTAAACCACTGGTCCTTATACTCAAAAATCAAGAATAATTCCAGTCGTTCTTTAATAGTAAGGGATTCGTTCTTCAACCGGCTGTATTCATCTTCAGCTAATTGAAGACCACGAGTCCCTCTTTGTTTGGTTGGTTTATGTATGGTTGGTTGCGATGAATAATTAGAAGTTTGGGGTGGCACCATTTGTCGTATTTTGGATTCTTGTGTTATGGGTTGTTGTGAAATAGGTTGTTGTGGGTTTGGCCACTGGTTTTGTACGGCAGCAGCTTGATATGAAGAAACTGGCGATGATGTGGTTTGTAAACTCATCAGTTGATTGACAAGATCTAAAATGGCTTCTGGAGTAGGGATACCTTGAATTTGCAGATCTTTATTGATCCCATTATCCATAGTAATTTCGAGCCTTATCTTCATTTTTTCCTCAAACGCTCTCTTAAGAATAAGAAGACAGGCGTACATCCCCTCAGATTACGGCCCTGTCTTTTTTTTATCCATCCTCTCCGATTTTTTGTATATGGTAGTTGATGTGAACATGCAAACAACTTGTTTGTTTGTAGTCGACATGTGAATAGATATCAATACTCACATATATACTTTTCAATGGAAATAAGGGTTAATTGCTGTATGTATCAATTTTAGACAGATTAACACAGTTTTATTATTAAATAAACCAAAAAACAGGTCATTTTTTACATTCATACCATCACAACACATATTTCCCATAAAAAATAACTCTTATTATTCAGTTTATTTCTCCAATTGAAATGATGGGGTTGAGTATTATTAAATTAATACAGTTATTAACACCTAATCACAAATAAAATTTACTTGCGACGCATTCACATATTTACACCCCATCAAAACTTGTGCTGAAGTCTGTAAAAGTGTGTATATGAGAATATTCTGGTAAAATATCAATTTCACCATACTGTGACGTATAAATACAATATATTCAATATCAATTAAAGAAACATAGTGAGTGTAATGTCCACAGAACAAATTATATCAGGAACCATAATTTACGCAGATGATTTCGAAGTAATTGAGGGATATCTTTGTATTAAGGACGAAAAGATAACTGAAATCGGGACTGATACAGCAGTAGATGCTGATATGAGTGGTTTAATAGCCCCGTGTTTTGTAAACGCACACATACATGTTGGCGATTCAATCTTTAAAGACCCCCCAATAACTGACCTTGACAGGCTTGTAAAACCTCCCTTTGGCCTTAAACACCAGATGCTTCGATGGGCATCAGTAAAGGATCTTCAGGATGCGATATGTGGAACTTTGGAGGATATGATAGCTACAGGGACTTGCACTTTCTGTGATTTTCGTGAGGGGGGATTAGAAGGAACATCAATATTAACTGATATCCTGTCAGGGTTTGAAGGATTAACAAGTTTAGTCTTGAGCAGAGCAGAGGAACCAGACAACCCAAAACCCGGTGAAATTGACAGACTTCTGGAAGTCAGCAGCGGTATAGGTATGAGTGGCGTTAATGATGCTTCAATTGGTATTATTGAAGAATGTGTAAAAGCAGCACATTCAGCAGGCAAAATGTTTGCCATTCACGGTGGTGAAAAAGACACATCTGATATATCAGCAGCTATTGGCCTGGGCCCGGATTTTATTGTGCATATGACCCACGCATCAGAGTCAGATATCAAACATCTTTCTGAGGTTGATATACCTGTAGTAATATGTCCCAGATCGAATTTCATAACTGGAGTAGGTGCACCCAATCGGCCGCCCATAAAAATGATGCTGGATGCAGGATTAACTGTGGCAGTTGGGACCGATAATGTAATGTTGAACTCTGTGAACATGTTCTCAGAAATGGAGGTCCTGTCAAAAGTGTATGGGCTGGATGACAGACAGGTATTTAAGATGTGCACACTAAATGGAGCAAAAATACTTGGACTTGATCAGGAATTAGGTTCAATATTGGAGGGGAAAAAACCCAAACTCATGGTATTGGATGATGACTCTCCAAATTTGTCAAATAGCAGCAATCTTATATCCAGTCTTGTCAGAAGGGGGAGACCGGACGATATAGTAGCAATAATAAAATAATGGAGGGAGAAGTCCTTGAAAAGCGAATTATTCCAAAAAATTGTTTTAGCAACCGATGGGTCTGAATATTCATCCAATGTTGTCAAATATGCCATAGAACTGGCAAGGATCTCAGAAGCAAAAATTTATGCAATTTATGTAGTTGATACGGGTGTATTCACATCCATACCCATGGATGTGGCATGGACAAATATGTACGAATTACTGAAAAAGGAAGGTGATGATGCAACCAGTAAGGTTGAATCAAAAGCCATGGCTGCCAATATCGAAGTAGAGAGTTTCACAGTGGAAGGACACCCGGCAGAAGAGATAATAAAACTTGCCGAGGACAAATCTGCTGATATCATAGTCATGGGTACTTTAGGGAAAAGCGGTCTTGACAGATTCCTTCTGGGCAGCGTGGCTGAGAAGATTTCAAGGACTTCCAAGATTCCTGTGATGATAGTAAGAGGAAAAAAACCCAAATAATTCGACACCTGTCAAAAGGCAAATAAGGAGATTAACTATGCCCAATTATACTACAGTAGAAGACTTGATGGTTAGAGATGTAGCCTACGCAACATTACCTGGTTCCAGGGATGAAGTGCTTGATATCCTTAAAAGCAAACACGTATCCGGGGTACCAGTTGTCAAAAATGGTGATTTAGTGGGTATTGTAACAAGGACAGATCTATTAAAAAATCCAGAAGAAGAGCAACTTGCGATCTTAATGACCAGGGATCCAATAACCATTACTCCACAAGAATCTATTGTGGAAGCATCAAGGGTGATTTTTGAACATGGAATCAGGAGACTTCCCGTAGTAGAGAATAGTACACTTGTAGGACTAATCACCCTGGCAGATGTTGTTGGATCAATTGCCAATTTTAATATAACAGAACCAATTGGAAATTTAATCAATGATCAAACAATTATAATATGGGATGAAACTCCTGTTTCAATGGTGGGAATGATAATGGAAATGGCAGAGGTCAAGTCAGCACCCGTAGTAAATCTATCAAGGGAATTACTGGGCGTTATAGCTGATAAAGATCTTATCAATATGAGTGTAATTGTGGATTCAACAGAGATCTCGGATATGTCTGCCGGGTCAGATGATGATGAATGGACATGGGAGTCAATGCGAGATACCATGAGCCTTTATTATAGTGTCTCCAAGATCAGACTCCCTGATGCTCCGGTAAAAGAAGCTATAAAATTAAAAAGTGAACCTGTAACTGTTGTTCCAAGCACCACTGTCAGCGACTGTGCCAGGAAATTGAAACGGAATAACATTGACCAGATGCCTGTTCTGTCCCCCAGCAATAAACTTATTGGAATGGTACACGACTTTGACCTGCTTAAGGCATTTGTGTAAATTCAAATGTTTCTAAATTGGCGATACTTTAATTGCCATTAAGAACAATTTAAAACAAATCAGAGGTAAATAGAAATGGCAAAAAAGAAAGAATCAGGTAGCGGACTACAATCGTCAGCTGGCCTTATGCGCTATTATGAAGCTGATGAGACCGCATATTCCATTGATCCTAAATTTGTAGTAATCGTGGGAATAGCCATTGGAATTTTGATTTTGGTATTTAATTATCAGTTCGGTCTATGGCCTTGAACTAATTTCACATTTTTTTTTGTAACCATTTTACAAACTTTCGCATAGCTTTGCCCCTATGAGATAACTGGTTCTTCGCTTTATCATCCAGCTCTCCAAAGGTTAATCCATTGTGTAAGAAAATAGGATCATAGCCAAATCCATTTGTGCCCCGTTCTTTATACGATATAGTCCCTTTGACCTCACCTGTAAAAGTGATCGGTTCACCACCAGGTTCACAAAATCCCACAACAGTCCTGAATACTGCAGTCCTGTCTTTTTCTTCTTCCATCAATTTCAAAATTTTCTGATTGCCTAAGTGGTCTTCAACATATCTGGAATATGGACCCGGAAAACCATTTAGAGCTTTGATAAATATACCGCTGTCATCTACCATTACCGGTTTATTAACATTCTCTGCACACCACCTGGCCCCGTAAGCAGAAATGGACTCCAGATCATCTGCCTGCAGTTCCGGATAGTCACAGTCTATCTCTTCCACTTCAAAACCCACCTGTTTTAAAATATTTCTGCCTTCCCTGATTTTATTGGCATTTCCTGTTGCAAAATATATCTTATGCATAACGTCCCCTGCCTTCGATCTCTTTTACCCTTTGAAGAATATTATCAGCATCTGAAAAAGTTGTACGGTATCCGTCAGAAAAGGTAGTTATCATGGTTTCATGATCATTATGTGTGCTCTCAAAGGTCTGGAAAAGCACATGGACATCGACGCCTCTTGCTTCCAGTGAATTATCATAAAAAGCTAATCCAAAGTCAATAAGATAAATCCTGTTGTCGTAAAAGATCATATTTGAAGTGGTAAGATCTCCGTGGATAATTCCAGCCGAATGAAGCTTACCAACAACTATACCGATGGTATGACTTAAATGGGGTGTCAGGATATCTTTCACTTTGAGCCCGTCAATGTATTCCATTGTTATTTCAAAGTCTTCAATATCAAATATTATCGGAGTGGGAACACCGTTGCGCCTTGATTCTGAAGTAATCCGGCATTCAGCTTTTGTACGCTCCCGACGAATGGTATTGTCCAGTGCTTCCAGACGGTACTTTTTAGGTATACGTTTTTTTATGACCATTTTATCCCTGAGCTCAACTTTGGCCTCGGCACCCATTGCCAGATACATGGTTGTGAATTGATGAGAAATAATATAAAGTTGGTTATTTCCGGGTTTTTGGTTCTAGTTCACAGCCCAAGGGTCCCATATCATTTAGTTCATCGACAAATCTAGTGATCTCACTGGCAAACTTTTCACCTTCGCTGGCTGCTATCCAAGCTGTCTTTACACGTTGTGGCTCGATTCCGATCTCAACCAGCAGTTCCTTCAGGATATCCATTCGCTGCTGTGTCTTTACATTACCTGTCAAATACCGGCATTCTCCCATCCTGCAGCCTGCGATAAGTACTCCATCAGCACCACTTTTCAGTGCTTCCAGTACAAAAGCAGGATCTACTCTACCTGTACACCTAACACGAATGGCCCTCAGGTTTGTAGGGTACCCGGCTCCCAGTGAACCTGCCAGATCAGCAGCAGCATAGCTGCACCAGTGGCACAAAAACCCGATGATCAATGGTGTTTCTTTGATATCCTGTGTAGCCGCATGGATCTGGGCCAAAATTTGCTCGTCTGTGGAGTGTCTGGGTTGGAGGGCTCCCCTGGGGCAGGCCGCAGCACAGACACCGCAACCACTACATGTTAACTCGTTCACCACAGCTACACCCTCTTTTACTTCAATTCTTGCATAAGGACAGACTTCCTCACACAACCGACAACCATTGCAGAGCTCATCAATTACTTTGACGCTCATGACATCTTTTGAGATACTGCCGCCACTTAGCAGGCTCTGTGCCCGTGCGGCAGCAGCTATGCCCTGGGCAATGGAGACCTGGATCTCTTTAGGACCAGAAGCACAACCAGCAACGAACACTCCTCTTGTGTGG
Source organism: Methanosarcinales archaeon (assembly GCA_014859725.1). Taxonomy (NCBI): domain Archaea; kingdom Methanobacteriati; phylum Methanobacteriota; class Methanomicrobia; order Methanosarcinales; species Methanosarcinales archaeon. The sequence goes on from JACUTQ010000006.1 coordinate 23,970, forward strand.
GTGTCAACTGGCCGCATCTTTGGGTGGGCTACCTGGATGAACCTGTCAGGCCGCCTGGTCAGGTTCAGGGTGCTGATGATATTATTTGCATCATCGTTTGCCTCAAGTCCCACAGATAATACTACAAGATCCACAGTTTCATCAATGATCTCTTCTGTCATGGTATCCTCGTAGGTGATCACGGCTTCACCATCCACTTCTTTTACAGATGCCACCCGTCCCCTAATGAATTCGACTCCTTTTTCCTGGTTTCTGACATAATATTCTTCATAATTCTCACCGCCGGCCCTGATGTCAATATAATGGACGCTTACCTTTGTTTCAGGGTCACGGTCCTTAATATGCCCTGAGTTCTTTATTGCCGCCATGCAGCAAACCCTGGAACAGTAGGGATTGCCTACAGTTTCGTCCCTGCTTCCTACACATTGGATGAAAGCCACTCGTTTGGCAGGTTGCCCGTCAGATGGCCGCACTACCTGGCCGTGGGTGGGACCCGAAGAATTCAGCATTTGCTCAAGTTCCATACTGGTAATGACATTCTTGATCCTTTTATAGCCGTATTCGGGCTTTCTGGCTGCATCAAAGGGATGGTACCCTGTAGCAACAATAATTGCACCTACATCAAACTCCACTGTTTGTGCTTCTTGCTTGAAGTCCACAGCTTGTGGTACACAGGCCTTTTCACACAACCCGCAACCTACACAATTCATGTGATCAACTACTGCTACCAGGGGTACAGCCTGGGGTGACGACAGATAAATTGCTTTACACAGGCTTAAACCTCCATCATATTCAACTGGTACCTGAATAGGACAGACTGATTCGCATAGTTCGATACAGCCTTTGCATTTTGATTCATCCACATACCTGGGTTTGTGGACTACTGACACATGAAAATTTCCGATATGGCCGCTGATCGTATTGATTTCAGAATATGCATGAAGTGTAATGTTAGGGTGGTCTGCTACTTCACTCATCTTAGGCGCAAGTACGCACATTGAGCAATCATTAGTAGGGAAGACCTCGTTGAGACGAGCCATCCATCCCCCAATGGAAGATTCACGCTCTACCAGATGCACTTTAATACCAGTGTCTGCCATGTTCAATGCACTCTGGATACCTGTTACTCCGCCACCGATCACCAGTACATCCTGATTTGCCGGGACACTTTCAACAGTAAGTGGAGTGAGCAGCCGTGCTCTGGCCACGCTCATAGCAAGCAGGTCTTTTGCCTTCTGGGTTGCATATTGGTATGAATCTTTATGCACCCAGCTGCATTGCTCTCTGATATTTGCTATTTCCACCATGTACGGATTCAAGCCTGCTGCCTGTGCAGCACGCTGGAATGTAATCTCATGCAGCCTGGGCGAGCATCCAGCAACTACTACGCGGTCCAGGTCAAATTGTTTAATATCGGCTTTTATTTCATCCTGGCCCGCATCACTGCAAGTGTAGTTGATATCCTTTGAAACTACAACGTCTGGAAGGGTCCCGGCAAATTTGCGGACAGATTCCACGTCCAGATTTCCGGCAATGTTACTTCCACAGTGGCAAATGTAAACCCCTATATGCACTTGTGACGCCTCATATTTTTATTTTTTTTCTAGTATTTATATATGTATACTTAGATGTGTCTGATTTCTAAAATATTATTCGATTACAGTGGGATAATAGGCACACCGGCCGAAATACATCCTATGGCATATCCCAAAATGGCCCCTGTATTTAAAAACGGAAGTCCTGCTTGAGGTTTTCCTTTGGCAACCAACAGCATCAAAGCGGAAAAGCCTGCTATAGTACCAATGGCCGCACCAATGGCAGGAGAATTAATTATACCTATAAGGGGTAGATCCATGTATGCTGCCTGGATGTAAAAAACATTGGCTGAGACCACAAGTATGGTAGGCATTATAGCGTCTCCCAGGCCCATAAAGAAAGCTTCCCGTTCACCTTCAGCATCATATTTGTATGTGCGATATGAAAAATCAAAGTGCCTGGGGATCACGAATAATATCGGCATCTTCATATCCATTATACCTTCAGCCAGGGTGAGCATGTGTTTGGTCTGGTAGACAGATATTGCATCATATACTGCCAGCAGGATCAATAGTACAATAGTGGGTAATATGCCAAAGGATATGCCGAAGAGCGCTACCACACCGGCACCGATCAATATTCCGACAATATCTATTACGTACCACTCCGGGAACTTGTACATCAAAACAGTGAGCAGCAATGAAATTACTAAGGTGAGCAATAAGTTAGTGACATCATCTGTGAAATTGGCAAATATGGCAAAGAACACATAGTACAGTGTGGAAGCTACAGCAAACAGAATAACTCCGTGAATAACCCATTTCATCTGCTTTTTCATTGCATATAATATGAATAAAGTGAAGAGCAGGATCAAGCCAATGTAGTATACTGCATTCCAGATGTTCCCTGTATCTTCGGTGAATTGGAAATTTTTATCGATCATAGGCTGGGCAAGCATTATAGAAATTACCTGAACCAGAACCAGAAATATGCCCATTGCAATAAAAGGAAGTAAATCTGCTAATGTATTTTCTTTCTTATTTGTTTTTGTCAAATCAGCGGCTCCTTATTAAATTTAATAACGGGTCAAAGAAATGCTGTAATGGTTTTTATAATTTTCAATTAAATCATATTGTTGTCTACTTAATAAAATTGTATTTTTTAAAAAACAAAAAATACCTAATTCTTAGCGGCCTTTGTGGTGTAATAGATATTAGGTTCTTAAAATCTGTGGATGAATGGGATTATATAAAAAAATCAGCCCCGACAAGAGGCTGGTTACGGATATAAATACTACTGCAGAGATGTGAACTTAAAATCTCTCCAGTATTGATTGTATGTCAATATCGATCCGATCATATGCCTAAAAAAGGTAACCAGGGATTACCTTCTTCTGAAAAGATATACTGTCAACAACATTCCGACAGAGATCATTAATCCAAATCCTGGTGATGGTTGTGTTGCAGCCTCAGTCGCTACTTCTGCTTTCAAGGTCATTGCATTGGGTGCATTCTCAGCAGCCCAGGCTTTGTTCTCATCAGCATGGCAAGGCAGGCAAACGTATTCCAGAGTAAGGTATGGATTTGCATATTGGTTGTTATCAACTGGATCTGTGTATATGTATTCAGCATCTGCAGATAGGTTCATTCTGAAAACATGCGATCTGACATCGGCTTCGTATTCAGATACTGCTATGGCAGACTTTGCTGCTTTAGGCATGTGGCAGTCGATACATGTCACACCTGCCACCTGCATAACAGTAGCTGCATAGTCAGTTCCAGAACTCTGATGACATTCTACACATTGCTTTATGATCCCTTTACCTTCTTCGGTATTGGTGGCACCCACATGGACTGGCATGTGAGGATCGTGACATATAACACAACGTAGTCCAGACATCTTACCTGATGCAAGGAAATCAAGGTACTGTTCATGGTGCTGAACAAAATTTCCAGAAGCAGGTATCTTATCATCATCACCGCCCCGCCTGTGACATAATCCGCACATCGAAGCATCAGTATTCACAATTATGGCCACACCTTCACCGCCGCCCTGGGCAACGTGTTCACTGCCTGGACCATGGCATGCTTCGCATTGAATACCTCTTAACTCCCAGGAACCCTCAATTCCAGCCAGGTCATCCTGATTGGAATCATATGACGAACCAGTGTTATGACATCTTGTACAGTCGTATTTTTTCACTGCTCCGGGATTGTAATCCACCCATTCCTTATTAGCAACATTATATTGGTTATTGCCGTCGATATCATGGTTCTCACCGGTCTTCGTGATTATAAATCCATCCTGTCCGATATATCTTGCTTTCCAGCCCCATCCCCCTATGATATACAGGATATCATCTTTGGCATAACCTTCGGGGAAAGGCAACTCCGGCCTTATTGCCAGGATTTCATCAGGTGTGTTCAATTTGTATGCATGACCACTCGTCTTCCAATTGTCGAAAATGGTCGGATGACAGAGTTGGCATTTATCTACCCCCACATACATTGCATTTGTTGCATTTTCTGGCATATCTACTGGTGTTTTCAGCTCTCCTATCACATATTGCGTTGCTGCATCTGCAACAGGCAAGAATAGAGATAAGACCATTATAACAAAAATCAATTTAATAGAAATACTATTTCTCATGAAATCCCTCCAAATTTGGAAAAATTAATACACTCCAATTCTAGTATTGTCAAAATTCCTTATAAATGTTATTAGATATTGAAAAAAATATATTTATGAAGAGTAAAATGGCAGATTTCAAGTTTTTTTTGTGGGATTAAGGATCAGAATTCTTGGAACAAAAGTTCAAAATAAGTGATTTTTGTCTGACCTCTGGATGGAAAAGAACCCCGTAAAGCGGTTTATCACGATGCTTTACCGCCTGGGGGATGTGGCCTTTAGAAAATACTTCAAACTCCTTCAAATGGAAGAAATCAATATAATTGTTATGCAGATGATACACCTGCTCGCTATCTTTTAATCCAAGGAAGCTACTGAAAGACTCTTCATAGAATCCGATTTCAGTTTCTCTTTTCAGTTTACCCCTGAAAAGAAGTCCAATCAGATGCATGCCTGCGCATATCCCCAGAACAGGTTTGTTGATATTTTCAATCCATAAAAATTTTTCTGTTTTTTTAAGAAAATCATCATCTTTCAAACTTGTTCCGCATATGATTATTTTATCAGCCAATGCCAGATATTTATCAAAAAACTCTGTATAATGTATAGTCGAATATTCAAGACCCCCATTCGTCAATATATCTTCAATTGGTTTTACAAACTCAAAATAGTGCAGTTTCTCAAAACAGACATTCACCACCAGTATCATCCAACAGTGACCTCCATTCTGTGATTGTTTTCTAACGACACAACCCTGGTGTCCAGGATTTTCAGGCCATTTTTGAACATTGGGCAATCCAATACAAATGTCTCGAATTCTCCACCTTCTCCTGCCGGATTTATCCTGTATTTTTCATGTAGTGGTTTGATCTGCTTTATAAATTCCCGGTCTATCTTTTTAGCCAGCCAGGAAGCATCCAGGGGATATGCAGCTGCTGCGGTAATCACAACCTCGAATTTATTCTGTATAAGGTCTTCAAGCAGTTCGAACTGCTCTTTCTGCCACAGGGGATTGAAACACTCGATATCCAGTGTGTTGCATATTTTCTGTATCCTTGAGGCCTGGTACGTACTCTCAATGGCTCCGGTAATTATCCCCTCAATCCCGTATTGTGCTTTGGCACTTTTTATTGCCTCTTCAAGGTCAAGCAGTTCTGTCTCTTCTTCACCTTTTGTCTCATGGACCAGAAGTGGAATCCCTAAGGCTGTGGCCTGCTGTTCTACTTTTGAGATCGAGGGTGTATGAAACATATAGCTGAAAGGGTTTCTGGAAATGATCGATATCAGACATGATACATGATAGCCGCATTCTTTTGCAAGATATATGGCAAAAGTGCTGTCCTTTCCTCCTGAAAATAAAGCGCCGAGGTTCATCAAATGTACTTGTAGGGTATGTCATTATTTAATTCTTTATGAGTTGTGGGGGAGCATGTTCATATACTCCTTATTCCAATTTAATTTATTCAATACGATCATATGCCACAGATTCATTCAGCTCCCATACATCTTTTATTGCGTTATGAACATCAGAAAAATCAATTTCGTTCCCGCTTGGAAACTCAGATTCAATCTACGCAAATTCTTTATCCGGATGTAAGTAGCAGTAAAAAAGATAAGGCATATCTTACATTATGACTATACTATATAATGGAGTGGAAAAGTAGAAATGAAAAAATCATTGAATACAATATTTATTGGAAGTTACGTCCCAAGAAAATGT
>JACUTQ010000007.1 GCA_014859725.1 Methanosarcinales archaeon
TATCATGGTGCTCAGCGGTTATAAAGTGTTCCGGAACTAAATTGCTGAGACACTACCTCAAATCCTTCATCAAAAAACAATAGTACCTGAGCACGCCTTTTTAACACCCTAATCCTTTCTTCTATAATATCCTGCCCAACACCAATCTTCCTGTCCACCACAAGTCTAAAATATAACATCCCAATATGAACTTACTATGAAGATCATCTCCATTACAGGCTATAAAAAATCAGGCAAGACAACTCTTGTGGAACGCCTTGTTGAAGTACTGGAAAAACGCGGGGCTGTGGGCACTGTGAAACACCTGCATGATTATGAACTAAATTCAGATAATACAGATACTAGAAGGCATGTCGATGCAGGTGCATCAATAGTGATAGGGGTGACACCATCAGGTTCTGCTAAATATACTTCTTCAACCAGTCTTGATAATGCTCTGGGTGAACTTGCAAACAGCGGTATGGATTATGCTTTGGTTGAAGGTTTTAAGGATAGCTCTCTCCCTAAGATCGTGATAGGTGACCTGGAGGTTATTAATACCCTGATCAAGTTCAAGGATCATGACGACCTGACTGAAGATGATATTATAAATATCATTGATATTATTGAATCCCAACCAGATTATCAAACCCTTGATTCCCTTATCTTTAAAGTAAAACAGAATCCCCTAATATATAAAGCAGGAGCCATAGGAAGTTTCACAGGCATTGTCAGGCAAAAGACAGAGGATGTGGAAACTAAAGGACTGGATTTTGAATCATACGAAGGTGCAGCATTTGACAGGATCAAAAAGATAGAACAGGACCTGATTGCGATAGATGGAATAATTGATGTAATTATACATCACAAGACAGGTTGGATCGAACCAGGTGAAGATATAGTATATATCGTGGTTGCGGCTTCCCACAGGCAACAGCTATTCCCTGCACTTTCTGATGCTATAGAACGTGTGAAGGCTGAGGTGCCCATATGGAAAAAGGAACACACGACTACAGGTGAATTCTGGGTGGATGATCATCCGTAAAAAGGTTTATTCAGTCCTAATCCCATTTTAGAGGCGTGATAGAACAATGACATTATTTGGCACCAATGGTGTGAGGGGAATTGTTAATGTGGATATGACACCTGAATTAGCAATGAACCTGGGAAAGAGTCTGGGTACATATATGCGTCTGCATAATATTGGTACAAAAGTTGCCATTGGAAGAGATACCCGCATTTCAGGTCATATGTTAAAAGGTGCAGCCATTGCAGGAATATTATCTACCGGGCTGGAAGTAGTAGATGTGGGAGTATTACCCACACCAAACCTGCAATATTATATACGCGATAAAACTGATGCCGGAGTTATGATTACTGCCTCCCATAATCCCAGGGAATATAACGGGTTAAAGATCATAGCAGGAGATGGAACTGAGTTCTCACGGGAAGGAGAGGCCGAAGTTGAAAAGATATACTATTCAGGAGATTTTCATAAAGCTAAGTGGAATGAGACGGGCGGATTTTTAAGGGATTCCACAGCTATTCCAGCATATATTAATGGAATTATTTCAAAAATTAATGTTGATATCATCCGTTCGGCTGCTCTTACTGTGGTAGTAGACCCTGGGTGTGGGGCAGGCTGCATGGTAACCCCATTCCTGTTAAGTAAACTGGGCTGTAAAGTTATTAGCCTCAATGCCCAGCCAGATGGTACATTTCCAGGTCGGGCCCCGGAACCCACGCGAGATGAATTGACTAATCTTTTTAGCATGGTTAAAGCTGCGGGAGCAGATATCGGGATCGCTCATGACGGAGATGCGGACAGGGTAGCTTTTGTTGATGAAACCGGGGAGTTCCTTGATGAAGAGGATCTTCTTGCAATGATTGCCAGCCATGTTCTGGATAAAAAAACAGGTAAAATAGTAACTCCTGTCAGTTCGTCATTAAAGATAAAAGATGTAACCGAATCAAAAGGCTCGGAATTGATCTGGACACGGGTTGGTAGTATAGATGTTGCACGGAAGATGATAGAAACCGGGGCTGTTTTCGGTGGCGAGGGAAATGGTGGGTTGATATTCCCGGAATTCCAATACTGCAGGGACGGTGCAATGACCGCAGCCAGGATGCTGGAGCTTTTGGCTGAAGGAAATAAACTCTCAGAATTAAAGAAAAAAATCCCGGTTTATCACAATTTCAAGGTAAAGATAAAAGTTGCGAATCCTGTAGAAGTGGTGAACAAAGTGGGGAAGGCCGTAGAAGGTCAGGATATTGACAATACTGACGGCATTAAGATTTGGTATCCGGACGGTTGGATACTCATTAGACCCAGTGGAACTGAACCTTTGGTCAGGATATTTGCTGAATCAAAATCATTGAATTGTGCCCGAGAATTGTTGGATTTTGGGTCAAATCTGGTAAATGATTGCAATGCGAATTGAAAAATAGGGGATACGATATGGATGTAGTAGCCAAATATTATGTTGAGACTGACATGCCCATAAAAGAAGCTGCTGGCGCAATAGCAGCCGAGCAATCGACCGGTACATGGACTGAAGTCAGTACGTTAAAAGAAGGGGATCCGGCACACCTTCTTGATGCCCGGGTATTGAAAGCAGAAGGCAATAATGTGGAGATAGAATATCCGGTTGAACTATTCGAACCAGGTAATATACCCCAGTATCTTTCTGTGATCGCAGGCAATCTATTCGGGCTGGGGGCTCTTAAGAATGTCAGGCTGCAGGATGTGAAATACCCTGAAAAGTTGGTTAGAGCACACAGCGGACCCAGGTATGGTATCAAGGAAGCAAGGCAGATACTGGGTATTCATGACAGGCCATTGGTGGGTACTATAATAAAGCCCAAAGTTGGTCTTAATCCTGCACAGACAGCTCAGGTCGCATATGAAGCTGCATTGGGCGGACTTGATCTGATAAAAGATGACGAGACACTGACCGATCAAAGTTTCTGCCCCATAGAGGAACGCCTGGTCATGGTTATGAACAAACTGGACATGGCCGAAGCTGAAACTGGCCAGAAGGTATTTTACGCTGTAAATGTGACAATTGGGGCAGCACATATCGTGGAGAGGGCTGAACAAATGAAGGAGTTGGGAGCAAACATGGTCATGGTGGATGTGCTGACCGCAGGATTTGACGCTTTGCAGGAACTTGCAGCCAATATCGATCTTCCCATTCATGTACACAGGACAATGCATGGAGCAATTACCAGAAACCGACGTCATGGCATCTCAATGCTGGCCATATCAAAGCTTGTCAGGATGGCGGGAGGGACAAACCTTCATACAGGGAGCTATAAAGGAAAGATGGATAGCGATATTACTGAGAACGATCAGAACCGGGATGCCCTTAAGAACGAGTGGTTCGGGCTCAAGAGTGTATTCCCTGTGGCATCAGGAGGTCTTAGTCCTTTGAACGTCGCCCCAAATGTAGTGGGCTATGGTGTGGACTGTATTGTGCAGGCGGGCGGAGGAGTCCACGGACATCCGGGCGGCACAGTTGGCGGTGCAAAAGCTATGCGCCAGGCAGTTGATGCAGCTATGGAAGGTGTATCTATTAAAGAATATTCCCGGAATCATGCAGAACTTAAACAAGCCATAGAAAAGTGGGGCTGATACCCGAATCCTTAAATAATATTTTGTGCTACAATCTATAATCCAGCAGTTTCGAGGTGATACATTGACAGATGGATGTCCACATATTTCAGGAGTCCGGTGCAAACTTGACCCAAAATTCTATAAACCAAAACCAGATGAACTAGAAACATTCTGCACCAAGGATGACAATTTTATGAATTGCCCTGTTTACGAAAAATTTGCCAACATAGAAGGGTGCGCCTGCAGTTAATTATCTCTAACCATGGCAGGAATAGGCTTTGCCCGGGCACTGGGTGCCGGAACAATAATCAATGCAATTGCAACATGGAAAGGTGCAGCTTTTGGGATTGACCTTAAGACCAGCGCTGAAGTTAGATTGAATGAATCTGATATGGTAAGAGGGACAATCAAAGAAGGCGGAAATCCAGAACTTATTGAGAGATGCGTCCTGCTTGTATTTGAGAGGTTCAATCATACAGGCGGGGCAGAAATCGTGACAACAAGTAAAGTTCCTATTGCATCAGGTCTTAAAAGCAGTAGCGCTGCAGCCAATGCTACAGTCCTGGCTGCTTTGGATGCTCTGGGTGAAAGTATGGAACCGCTGGATGCTGCCAGGTTGGGTGTACACGCAGCTCTGGATGCGGGTGTAACCATAACAGGTGCTTTTGATGATGCTGCTGCTTCAATGTTGGGTGGGGTAGTGATCACAGATAACATGTCCAATACCCTGATCTTAAGGGACCAGATGGAATCTGAAGTGATCATTTACGCTCCTGATAAAAAAGCATTTAGCTCAAAGACCGATGTTGGACGGTCCCGATTGATCGGGCCATGGATTAATGTAGCCCATGAACTAACACAACTGGGTGAATATGAAAAAGCTATGACACTCAATGGTTTTCTATATTGCAGTGCACTGGGCTTTAGTGTTGAACCCATGATTATGGCATTAGAGGTGGGAATCACCGGTGTCAGCTTATCAGGGACAGGGCCAGCTTACACTGCTCTGACTAATGGAGAAAAAGCAGATAAGTTGATAGATGTCTGGTCAACATTGGACGGTAAAGTAATTAGGACAAAAGTCAATAATATTGGTGCCAAAATCGGAAGGTAGTGATCAACTATGAAAAAACTCGTAAATGTAAGAAAAGAAATTGAAGCTATCGACCATGATATTATTAATTTGATAGCAAAACGAACCAATATGGCCAGGGACGTACTGGAAGCAAAAAAACATGAAGATAAACCCATTAATGATGAGGGACGGAATCATGAGGTATTGGAAAGAGTTTCCAATATTGCTACAGAATGTGGACTTGATGGCGGTGAAGTAAAGAATATATTCAAAATACTAATTAAAATGAGTATTGAACGACAGCATGAACTTAAAGGCGAAGGTAATCTTCCATAGAATATCATTATAAAAAAATGAAAAAATGAATGAACAAGAAAAAGTGGACTTGCTTATTTTATAAGGAATTTAATCAAGTCAATATCCAGTCTGGTTTCACGACCAAGTTTGTCAATAATCTCTGATTCTGACAATCCTTCACTTTTCATTGTTTTTACTTTCGTAAAAAATACTGGATTTATTTCATAGTATTCATTTATGTCTTTCCTATGACCCCATACATCTCCTTCCAAAAGACCTATATTCTGCATTTTAAGGAATATTTTAGTGGACTCTGAAATCGTTTTCATAAATGACCCGGCAACATGGATCGCTTTTAGGTCTGGACATTTATTTACTAGGATCATAATATCCTTGTTCGATGGCCTGAATGTAAGGTGTACCATTTCTTCTTTTTTATCCAGTGCATCTATTTCATCTTTGGAACTTACTACTCGAATTTTCATTTTATTCACAAAATCATAAAATTACTTGATATTACTTAAAACTTTTCACATTACAACAAATATAACATTTTTATTTGGTATCAAATATTACTTGAAATAATTACCATTTTTTATCAATTAAGAAATCTAACAAATATGAATGCCAGCACTATCATGTACAGCAATCCTGGATTTTTTTTTTATACCTAATTGTGAGTAATCTCTTATTAAGTTCCAATTGTCATAATTCTCCAGATTTATTAACACCTGAACTTCTTCCCGAATCTCCTCAACGAGCCTCTTCTTCAATAACATTGCCAGTTCTAATGCCTCGTTTCCATTTATCGATCCTCCAAATCCCTGGCAATCAGAAACCATCGGGTTGGGATCTCCATTTTCAAATACCAGATAAAAAGGATAAGTCCTGCAAATCCATGGTCGTTGATCATATATTTTGCAGGTATAATTATCATTTAAAAAAACACAATCTCCTGATTCATGTCTATTCAGTTCCCATTCAAAAGCATGTAATATTCCTATATCATCAATGAACAGGGGTATAGAAGGTTTACATATATCATTCCAATTTAATTTATTAGTTTTAATTATCTTCCTGACCTCACCTGGAAAAACAATAACTCTATTATCCCCTGAAAATGATCGACAACATTCTCCACAACTAATACATTCAAAGCCAATACTTTTCAATTGATCAGCAAGATCAGATTCAATGATTTCCTCTGCAACAGCGAGTTTTTTTTTCATCTCATTGATAGATTCATTTGTAATTATCACAATATTGATTTAGGGTTATTGTATATTAACAGCTTCCAGAAGGACAGTACAAAGCAAGGGGTTTATCTACTCTTTTTTGCAGCCAGCTTAATTGCTTCTATCAGGCTATCCCTTGGCATTATTGCAGTTACAGGGATAGTCAGTACTTTTTCCACGGTAGGGCTGACAATGGGTGCACAAACAAGTGCTTTTGCTCCATCCTTTTCCGCTTTTATAGCTGCAACAATAGCTTCTTCCATGGAAGTAGCAGAATATTCCCTGATCGTAACTAATTTATCATCCATAAGCATCTTTTTCTCAATAATAGTATCAAGTACCGGCCTGGCTGCTATTACCGCAATAAATTCACCGTGCTCGTCTCCTTCGATCATTTTTATTGTTTTTACGATCTCCCGTACTGTCTTCATATTGGGGTCCCGATGTCCGGAAAGGATCTTATATAATGTACTTAGAGGAATGCCGGACTTTTCGCTAAATTCTGTTGCTGTCATTCTTAATTCCTCTTTTATCACTCTGGACAGGATTTCCTGGAATACTTCATCAGATTCAAAGGCTGCTCTCATAACTTTTTCAGCAGATTTCATGTAATCACCATATTTCATTATAATAAAATTGTCACAATAGTATAATTCAATCTACCATTTAATACTTTCTGGATAAAATATCCTCTTAATTGGAAATGATTATATATTCATATCTGAGTTTTCTTAATTTAAACACGTTAATAAATATGCGTTTAAGGGAACTGAGGCATAATATTATGAACAAATATATTAAAATTTTAGCTGTTTTGATTATATTAGGAATGTTGCTGGTTTCAGGATGTACAGGTCCTTCCAAAGAAGAGAAAACAGTAGAAGAGTTGAAAGAAATAAGGTTTGGATACCAGCCAAGTACGCATCAGTTAGCTTATATGACTGCCGATGCCAAAGGTTGGTGGCTGGAAGACCTGGAGCAATATGGTGTAACATCTACAACTGAATATCTTTTTTCTACAGGAGCTCCTGAAATGACGGCCATGCTTGCCGGAGAGATCGATGTGGCTTATGTGGGTGCCACTCCCCCACTGTCTGCCATTGATCAAGGTTTAGATGCAAAGATCGTTGCCGGGGCCCAGGTCCAGGGTTCTGATCTTGTGCTGAGAACTGACATACCTTATGAATCACCACAGGACCTGAAGGGTTTGAAGATAGCCACCTTCCCGGCAGGAACACTGCAGGATACAGTGCTTAGAAAATGGCTAATGGACAATGATATTGATCCAAAGGAAGACCTTACCATAATACCGATGTCAGGTGCAGATGCAAAGACCGCCCTGGCTTCAAAAAATGTGGACGGCGTATTCCTCCCCCATCCCAATCCTACCGTGATAGAAGCAGAAGGTTATGGCATAGTTGTGGTGCAGTCTGGACAAATGTGGGCCCAGCATGCATGTTGTCTCGTACTGGTATCTGGAGATCTCATTCGAAACCATCCAGATCTGGTTGAACAGATCGTCAGGACCCATATCAGGGCAACCCAGTATAATAGAAACAATCCGGAAGAAGCAGCTCAAATATTTTCAGATGATATCGGAGTTCCTTATAATATTTCCCTCAAATCAATTCAGGAATGGGACGGTTACTGGGTCAGCGACCCCAGTATTGAGCTGGAAACAACCCTGGAATATGCCAGCGTACAGCATGATCTGGGATATACAAAAAAGTTGTTAACACAGGATGATCTGTTCGATCTGAGTTTCTATAACAAAATCAAGGCTGAAATGGGTGAAGAGTAAAGCTCTTCATCCTTAAATTCCTTTTAGACTGCATGGATATCTACCCTATGTTCAGGAAACGGGTACTTGAAGTAACTTCTATAGCAGTGGCTGTGATCATATGGGAGATTATAGCAAGGATAATTAATAAAAAATACATCCTGCCAAGTTTCATTCAGGTAGTAGAAGCATTTATCAAATTAGTACAGGAAGGTGAGCTGTATCTGGATATCCTGACCAGTCTGAATTATTTTATAATTGGTATTGGAGTAGCAGCTCTTGTAGGGATACCTATTGGAATAATGATGGGTTGGTTCAAGAAAGTTAACAGGGCAGTTGATCCTCTTATTGAAATGGTACGTCCAATACCACCTCTTGCATGGATCCCATTTGCTATTTTGTGGTTCGGGCTTACAAAATATGCGGCAGGGTTTGTGATTTTTGTGGGAGCCGTGTTTCCAATATTGATTAACACATATATGGGATTTAAGAATACGCCCCGTGTACTTGTGGAATCGGGAAAGGTATTGGGATGTCTTAAAAACCATGATATTATTCTCAGGATCGCACTTCCTTCAGCTTTACCTCATATTGCAACAGGGGTCAGGGTCGGGATGGGTGTGGGCTGGATGTGTGTTGTGGCTGCTGAATTATTCGGGGTCAGTAGATATGGAATTGGCTGGAAGATCTGGCATTGGAATGACCTGCATCATATGGACCTGGTACTCACCTATATGTTGATCCTCGGTTTTATTGCACTTACAATTGACAGGGTGTTTAGGTTCATTGTTCAAAATTGGTGGCTCAAATGGCAGGAAGGAGTCATAGTCTAAACAGGTGATCAAGTGCTTTGTGTTAAAAATATTTGTAAAATATACGAGGCAGATGATGGATATGACGTTCAAGCACTGCAAAATATCAATATTGAAGTAAAGGATAAGGAATTTGTCTGTATTATTGGGCCTTCCGGATGTGGAAAAACCACTCTGTTGCGTATCATTGCCGGACTTGAAAAACCTGATAGCGGTGTAGTGACTTTGAAGAATGAGCCTATCCTGGCACCTGGACCTGACAGGGGTATGGTATTCCAGGAATACTCTTTGTTCCCATGGCGAACTGTACTTAAAAATATAACCTTTAGTTTGGAATTGAAGAAAATCCCGAAGGCTGAAAGGAATAAGATAGCCAATGAGTATTTGGAACTGGTGGGATTGGAAATGTTCGCTGACAGTTATCCACATGAACTTAGCGGTGGTATGAAACAGCGAGTGGCCATTGCCAGGGCGCTGGTTAATGACCCACAGGTTCTATTAATGGATGAACCCTTTGGAGCAGTGGATGCTCAAACCCGCAACAGTTTACAGCAAGAATTATTGAAGATCTGGGAGAAGGAACAAAAAACCATTATGTTCATAACCCACAGTGTTGATGAAGCTGTATTTCTGGCAGACCGGGTAATGGTATTTACAGCCCGCCCGGGAAAGATTAAAGAAATAATCGATATTGATCTGCCCAGACCCAGGGACCGTACCAGCCTGGAAGCAAATATTATCCGCGAGCGATTATTATCTTCATTAAGTAGCGAGATAGCAGCAATAGACTAATATATACAAAGTAGCAATCATATTTTATTTTCAAATATAAAAAAATGGATGAACTCATGGAATTATCTATCCAACCTATCAATATCAAAGTCGGAAAGAACAAAGTTGTATTAAACAATCTGGATGCTAAGGAATTGGGAGTAAATGCCGGAGACAGGGTCAGGATAAAAGACCATGGATTTATCACAGCTATTGTTGACACAACGGATGATATAATAAGCCAGGGTACTATCGGCGTTTATTATGAGATTATGCAGCATATTGACATTAAAAGTACTGTTGACATTACTCCAGCCACCAAACCTGCTTCTGTAAGAACTATTAAAAAGATAATGAATGCTGAGAAGATAAACCGGGAAGAGATCTATGAACTGGTTGGAGATATTGTTAAGGAAAGTCTAAGCGACGTTGAGTTGGCTGCTTTTATTACGGCTACACATATGAACTGCCTGCCTCCCCAGGAAACAGAATGGCTGACCCGTGCCATGATAGATACTGGTGAAAAGATCGAGTTTGATGTGCATCCTATTATGGATAAGCACAGCATCGGTGGTGTACCTGGAAATAAGATCTCTTTTTTAATTGTCCCAATAGTTGCAGCAGCAGGACTTTTGATACCCAAGACCAGCAGTAGAGCTATTACAGGTGCGGGCGGGACCGCTGATCTGATGGAGATTCTTGCCCCAGTGGAATTTTCCGCTGAGGAGATTAAATCTATGACGGAAAAAGTGGGCGGCGTGATCGTTTGGGGCGGTGCTACCAATATTGCACCTGCAGATGACAAACTGATCAAGGTAGAATATCCGCTGTCTCTTGACCCAAGCTGCCAGCTGCTTGCCAGTATCATGGCAAAAAAAGGCGCTGTTGGTGCCGATTGTGTGGTAATTGATATTCCGGTGGGAATCGGGACAAAAATGCTGAACGTCGAAGAAGGCAGAGCCCTGGCCAGGGGTCTTATCGATCTGGGGGCCCGGCTTGGAATGCAGGTGGAATGTGCCATGACATACGGTGCCTCCCCGGTAGGCAGGACCGTGGGGTGTGGGCTTGAAATAATTGAAGCTTTAAAAGTTTTAGAGTCCATGGAAGGTCCTAACAGTCTAATTCATAAAAGTGTAGGACTTGCAGGACTGTTGCTGGAAATGGGTGGAGTTGCCAATAAAGGAGAAGGCAGGGCAAAAGCCTATGATATCTTGAAGTCAGGAAAAGCACTGGAGAAATTCCGTGAAATAATCGAGATACAGGGTGGCAATCCGAATGTGACCTCAAAGGACATTCCACTGGGTAAATATACCACAGATATCCTTGCCCCATCTCAAGGTTATGTGGTAGAATTCCATAATAAGCGGATAGTTGAAATTGCAAGATTCCTTGGTGCACCAAATGATAAAGGCGCTGGTGTCCAGATCCATAAAAAGAAAGGACAGACTGTGAAAAAGGGAGAACCGATTTTGACACTTTATGCCGAGAAGGAATGGAAACTCACTAATGCCATTAACAGTGCAAAAAAGGATATACCTATTTTAGTTGAAGGAATGCTGCTGGAGACTGTTGCAGGCACAGCCATATTTTAAGCTTCGATGTATTCTGTTCTTGGTTTGAGTTCATACTCCACAAGGTCGGTTTCCAGATTGAAGGAGTAAAAGAATATTACCGAACCCTCAGGCACATTTTCCCAGAGGTTCGCATCGACGCATTCTTCTCCAAACTCTTCCACAAGACCTTTGTATGTAGCTGCCTCTATCTTTCTGATGTTGACTGCAACATCTTCCACTTGATTATTCCTGGAATTTTTTACTTTGTATACACCTTTATTGAATAATTTGGGTGAAACAAGGGTACAACTTCCTTTTTCAATTACTTCTTCGATCCTTACCGGGTCAAGTTCCAGTATGCATCCAATTCTTGAGATATCAATCTTTTCAACCACGCAGAGACCACCAAAAAATTATAATTCGGGTTTCTTATATTATGAGATGATACAATATTTAAATTGCACGATTGTGTATGATTGGTTTTTGGTCTACTATCGAGCATTTTTTCAAATAGCAAGTTTAATTACTGTTTACTTTTATTTACTCATTGGTGAGTTTTCAATGACAGAAAGAAAATATTTAATTGAAAGTAAAAGGTATATTGATGGGAAGGGGAAACCTGTATTTGACAGCTGGATTACTTCAGCCAAAGTGATCGAGATAAAACATGAAGACCATTATTTAATTTTTTTCCCATTAGAAGGGGAATGGGCAGGAAAGAAGCATTATATCCCATTTTCCAACATTCATGTAGTACGCGAATTATAGTATTTTTTCTTTTTTTCAGATGCAGTATTTATTGCAGGACGTCATAGATAAGACTGTTCAAGTTTAACTGATTCATTGGGCCTGGTGTACCACGGCAGGGCCGCCAGAGCTCCAATGATACCATTGCCCCTCATCCATATCTGGACATTCTTGGATTGGGCGATCTCTTTAGCATACTGTTTTGTCAGTAATTGGGTCCTGCACTTTTTGCTATATTCTTCCAGGGGTGCTGCATCAAAATCGTCCAACACCACCATTCCAGTTTCATCAGATACACTATATTTTTCTAATCCTGACCTGATACCCTCTAATAAATTATGCTTCGCTTTATTATTGGTGCACCCGAATTCAAGCACAGCAGATACACAATTCTGGGTCTTGGTAGGGGCGGGAAATAGCTGTACCAGTGCATGGGAAAGGTACCTTGCATCAGCAGTGTCGAGGAATGATGCGATATTATGGGCAAGTGTCCATGTGGCTCCCCCCTCCTTATTATCAGTATCATCAATGCCCACCAGCACTCGTTCAAGTCTTTGTACTACGATTGTCCCTTTGGCTGCCTTGCCGCCACCTGATTCAGTAATCTCGGACCTGATTACACCTTTACTATTAGCGCGGCATACAGTAGCACCTACACCTCCACCTCCCAGCCCGGCATACGTGATCTCCACATCGTTACCATTCACAATTACTGATTCTATACCTGCAGCTGCAACCGAAGCCTCCAGTTTGAGTTTGGAAGTGCCAACCTTAGCACGGTAGCGGATCATATTCCCAATTGACCTTACATCCAGAACCTGTGGGCTGCTGGCGTAATGGTGCATGGTCCAGGCAGAACCGCCAAAGCACATAGATTTTTCTATCACATCCACCAATTCATTCGTGCGGTCGCATACTGCACATATTCCATCATAAGTAACTGTATAAGGGTCGCTCAATTTCATTACAATGCACCGTTGTTAATTTGAAATATCATTTGATATTTAAAAGATTATGTATACTGAACAATGACTAAAGTAAAAAATGTTTTGTAATCACCGGTTAATCATAACATTGGTGACATTTTGAGTAGAGGTAAAAATCTTGACGGCAAATTAAAAGCAATTACTGTTCTGAAACTTGAAACACAAAGAATCGGATGGTCTCCAAAACTCAAAAGAAGTGTTTTTATCGATGAATCCACCAACAACGACACGATTCAGGAACTCAAAAGGCTCAGGGAATCGGATGTATTGACAGTATATGACCAGCTGGAAGATCGCACCATATTCCTTGAACTCGATGCCCTGGAACGTATACAATTTGACGAGGTATATTCCAGGTATTTGGAAGTCGGGGGTCTGATCCTTTATGCTCGAAAAAAGAAGGGGCGAAAAACACACACGTTATTCAAACTCGATGAAGAATATGGAAAAACTGCTGAAATGGATGTTCCTGAAAAAAAGTCGCTTTTTTAAGGATATCTAGAATTCATCATCCTGTGCATAACTGCGCCCCATCATTAATGCAAGCTCGGCCTTCATTAATTCTCTGCCAAGGTATGAAGCATGATCCAGCCTTGAAACCAAACCCATGTCAAGTATGGTATCAAAGACCTCTCTGGCATTATCTCCAACAATGGTATATTTTGTATGCTGGGCAATGATCCGGCCGGATCTTATAGAACCCCCCAGAACACTACTTTCACTGATACTTATCTTGAAACTGCCTGCCGCATCCCGCGTCCATTGAAATGATGGTTCCGCCTCTATATACTCATCAGGAACCAGTTCAAATGGCCTGAATCGTTTTTCCTTCAATATCAGAAGATCCAATCCAAGGTCTTTTGGCGGGCTTTTGCGCTGTCCTGCCAGAGTCATCATGTATGCAGCAGTCTTGAGTTCAGAAATACTGCCCCGGGCTTTATCGCTGTATTCAGGAGTGAATAAAATATCCACATCCAGGTCCCAACCCAAAGCAGTAAGCATTGCATTTACGCCCACCGAATCTACATCCATAAGTTCTGTTATGTTCCCTACACCAAAGAAAGTGGGGATATCGGGACATTCCTGTTTAAATTGCCTGTAGCAAAACATCGAATCCACCATGTTCTCTCCAGGAGGGGCCAGCACAGGATCTGCAATAATCTTTGAAATCCCTATGTTTTGAGCTGATCTGATGTTGGCAAACAGGCTCTCCAATCCACCTTCGCTGTCAGGTATGACCACAGCAGCAATGTTTTTTTCAGATATAATCTGGCCCACAGCATCAATATTATTGGAATTCAAGCTAAGTACAAGATCCACTCCGGATTCCACTGCAGCAGAAATAAGTTCAGCATCCAGAGTATCTATACTCAGGGGCACTTCAGAGATTTCCCTGGCTGTTTCGACTGCTGCACGGACTTCAGCAGACGTAGCTGCCATTCCCACGCCCAGGTCTATGATATCAGCTCCTTTTGCCTGGAATTGGTGTGTCCTGTTGGCCAGCTCATTTTTGGAAAGTGAAGTAGCATCTACTACTTCGGCCATGACCTTTATAATTGAACCACCCCCGATCTTTACATTATCAAGCATCAATACCGGACTAGCAGATTCTTCAATTTTTTCAAGTGATATCAGGGCATTCTCCCGCCGCTTTGTTGTTAACAGTTCACAGGCAGGGATGGTAGTTGATAATTCTAATTCGCTGAGGATTGATATTACCAGTCCAAGGTCTATGGCATGTTTGGGACCCAAGCGAATTGGAATACTCAGTTCCTTTTCAAAACTGGAAAAGTCAGCTGAAACAAGCCCAGGGATGATTATGAGGTCGAATTTTTCGTTTGAAAGAGAATTTTTCAGGCGTGTAGGAGTTGTAAATGCAGCAATATCAATATCTAATACGAGGACTTCTGCCATATCACCAACAGCGCTTTTTACTGTTTCTGCAGCTTTCCTTGCCGTTACTACCAACACTCGCATAATAGTCTAATGTGTTACAACTGCCCCATAATCTTATGCACCTGGGGGATAGCTCTGACATCTATGAGATAATCTCCCACTACATCCAATAGTTCAAGTAACCTTTGTGTTGAAGGAGGCTCAAATCCTGGACAGGAGGTCACAGGCTGGAGGATCAGGGGAATGGCAGCATCAATTTCAGACAAACTATTGGCAATGGTTTTCAAATCATCATCATTGGTCTTATCCGTGACCACGGTCTTTGAAAATGTGGCGGCACCCGCTTCATAAAACACTCCTAATGTCTCAAGTTCTGCCTTCAGCAATGATCGATAATCATCATAAGCGTTATGCTCCGGCAGCTTGATATCACATGCTGCCACGTCAATAACGTACTGTACATCCCTTGCCCTATCAGGCAGGCAGCCGTTCGTCTCCAGGTATAGCGGATAATCAACTTCTCTTGAAAGGGCATCAATAAAATCAGCATGCATCAGAGGCTCACCACCGGTCAGTACAAGGTGTCTTGTACCCGGCGACCACACATCATTAATAGTCTCAACAAGGGTGGCCAATTCGATAGGATTTGGAATGTCCTTGAATTCTCCTGAGCCTGGAATAGATTCAATTTTGCAAAAATGTGCAATTCGTTCCCTGGATCTGGGTGTATCGCAGTAACCACAGTTCAGGGGACAGCCCTGGAACCTGATAAAAACCTGGCGTATACCGGCAAAGATACCTTCACCCTGTATTGAGTTAAATATCTCTCCGATGTATGCCGGTTTTATCATTATTTTTAAAAAGTACGGGATTATATCCCGCTGATGCCGTAAGATTCCAGTATGACCTCTGCATTCAGGTGGCCTGTATGGTAGGTCTTGCCTGTATCCAGGTCATTTACTGTAACTTCTGCCGGTGCGAATATATTGGCATCGATCTTATAGAAATCGTAACCTGCGTCCTTGAATGTCTTAAAGAACGGTTTTCCATAATCAGAGGATGTAGCAGAGGGGACCTTTTTGAACAGTTCCTCATTGAATCCCCGGGTTGTAAGCACTATCGACCCATAATAGATCACGCTGTCGTTGGTTGACCCCATAGCTTTCAGGTCATCTTTAACCACAGGAGCAATGGGAGCTGTACCTGTACCGCATACGATCTGTGTAGTATCAAAACCCAGTTCGTTTAATTTAAAGATACCAGTCTCAACAACCCTTCCAGACACCTGTACTGAGCCAACAATGCTGGCAGTAGGTGCTACAAGTGCAATAGTATTTTCAACTGGCACACTGCATTCATCTGCTATTAACTGCATAACCTTTTCATCAGGCAGTGCCCTGGATTCCAGGGCGACCACTGCATATTCAGATTCATCCTGGTATTTTATTCTCTCAAAGGTATGTTTGGGTTTTAGTGCAAGTGCCCGTGCGGGTCCTGAACCCATAGCAAAGTACTTATCCACACTGATCGACCAGCCCGCTTTTTGTGCACCAAGGCATGATACAGCCGGGTGGTCTGTAGTTACGTCGATAAAAGCGAGAGGGATATCACTAACCTTACGGACAGTGATGCTGGTACTGCCCAAGCCTCCCATGCAGATATCTGTGAACATTAATCCTGCGTCATAACTCCCACTTACATTTACACCGCAATCAATAACAATTGCACCATTATCAAGTTTATTGTCCTTAATCTTGAGCTCTTCAGCCCAATCCATCATTTCTTCAGCGATTTCAAGTCCTTTTTCATTAACACTTAACATCCTATCACCTTTGATTATAATTCGCATTTTTTGTGTGTATGATAAGAATATAAGGTTTTTGAAATGATTTCTAAATCATGCATCGTAATGGAGGAATAAGGTATCATTTTCTTCTTTGACTATTGAAAAACCGTATTTCAGGTACATATTAATTGCCTTTACCAGTGAACGATCTGTCTTCAAAATAATTCTTTGACATTTATTCCTGGCATAATCAAGAGCATGTATAAACAAATCCTTCCCATAACCCATTCCCCTAAACTCCTTTTTTACGTAGATACGTTTAATCTCGCATTTATTTTCATTTATTCGATAAACAGCACTGGTTCCTATTATTTTACCATCATGAATCCCGATAAAGAACATTCCACCGTTTAATAAATAACATCCATTTATATCATCCAGATCAAAATCCTTAAAATTATCATATCCAAAACCTTCCTCAGCAAGTACCCTCAGTACGAATTGCTTTACCTCATTGTTTCGGTTTACAGAAAATCTCTTAATCTTCATGCAAAATATTCCTCCGGATTATTCAAGAAATCAAGGACAATTGTTGTTAACATCCTGGTACCAACTAACAAAATGTCTTCATCGATATCGAACCTGCTTGAGTGGTTACCTTCAATAATTCCTTTTTCTTCATTCCTGGTTCCCAGCCCGATATATACTCCCGGTACCTTCTGCAGATAATAAGCAAAATCTTCAGCTCCAAAAAAGGGATCAATGTCATCACCAACATTATGAAAGCCTCTTTTTAGAACTTTGAGAACTTGATTTGAAAATGCGGGCTCATTGATGAGTACAGGATAACCATGTAAAATGTCAAGTTCAAATTTTGGCAGTCCAGGGTATTCCTCTCTGGAATATGACTGCATTAGGTTTTCCAGGGTATGTTTTATGATATCTTCAATGAGCCTGGTATTATTCTTGTCAAAGGTGCGAAAACTTCCCAGTATCTCTACTTCATCAGGTGTCCTGTTGAACTGTGATCCTCCCGAGATCTTGCCAAACCCGATAATAAATCGATCTTCAGGGATTTGTTTTTTTATTTCATCCTGGATCAAGCCTACGAACTTTGAAGCAATGGATATAGGGTCAATATAAAGCCGGGGATCTAAATGATGGCCGCCTTTACCTGTTATCCTTACAGTCATGATATTGGAAGTCGCCATGAAGGGGCCTGGTTTGAGTTTTATCTTACCTGCATCGATACTGCTGAGGATGTGATGTCCAAGAATAGCATCTATCCTATCCAGCCCTCCTTCGTCAATGATTTCCAATGCACCTCCGGGGGGCTGTTCCTCAGCGGGTTGGAATATTAATCTTACAGAACCCGGGAACGATCCCCTGCACTGATTAAGTAACCTGGCTGCACCTAACACAATTGCCATGTGGCCATCATGTCCGCATGAGTGCATAAATCCTGGAATTTGTGAGATATATTCCCGATTCAATTGAGTTGTTTCTTCAGTCACTTCAAGCCCATCCATATCTGCACGAAGAGCAATGGATTTGCCAGGACCGTTTCCATTTATTAATGCAATAACTCCTGTCTTTGCAATGATTTTCCCTTTAAGTCCGACCTGCTGTAAGATCTCCAAAATCTTTTGTTGGGTTTTGAACTCAAAAAAGCTCTGTTCAGGTATCCTGTGGAATTCACGTCTCAATTCCACAATCCAGTTTCTTAGTTCAATATTATCGACATCCTGCAACATATCACATCGTATTAATTGGGATTGTTCAATTTTTTTGTTACATTATCCTGGCATTTTAAATAGATATTTCTTGAAAGTCCCGGCAAAAAAACGGATTAGTAAACCTTTTTTATCATATAGCTAAAATAACAGCCATGCTTTCTGAAATAGGATCCAGACTTTTTGACAATTTTGAAGATAAAGACGAGGCCAGAGAAAAATCATTAAGACTTTCCAGAAATATTATAAGACTCAGCGGAAGGGCAATAAAATCCATCCACAGGGAACAATATAATGAGGCTGAACAGTTAATAGAAGAAGTCTCAAAATTGAATAATGATATCCGATCATTGCTAAAGGTTCATCCCGATATTTTTCATGCAGGATTTGTTGAGAATGCCCAGACAGAATATGCTGAAGCTGCCATTACATATCACATTTTAACTGAAAATAGGATCCCGGAACCTATTGAACTGAATGTGGAAGATTCGGCATTCCTGTTAGGTTTGGGAGATGTCGTAGGAGAACTCAGACGCATTATTCTTGATCTGATCAGAAAGGATAAACCCTATGATGGGGAAAAATATCTGGAAATAATGGACGATATATTTTCAACAATAATCTTATTTGATTTCCCTGATGCATTATCCAGGGGATTAAGGCATAAAGGGGATGTGGCACGAAGTCTTGTAGAGAGGACAAGAGGAGATTTGACTATAGCTGTTGGAAATACCAGACTGAACGAATCCATGACAAGACTTGAAAACAAATTGGAATAATATGATAAGATTGATGTAATTTAGCTGACATTTGTTTCTCCAAAAGGTACGTTTATTATGAGATTTGATCCGGAAAAAATTAGAAAGGCAGCCAAAGAGGATTTTGATACTGCCTGGAACCAGGGAAAAGAGTACATTACAGCACCGAACATCCATACCCAATATCCAAGATTTAAATTGGGTTTTGGCAAACCCCATCCCATATATGATACGATCCAGAAATTACGGGAGGCCTATCTCAGGCTGGGATTCGAAGAAATGGCCAATCCCTTGATCGTGGATGATAAAGAGACGCACAAACAATTTGGATATGAGGCGCTGGCTGTACTGGATCGCTGTTTCTATCTTGCAGGTTTGCCCAGACCGAACGTTGGAATTTCTGATGAAAAGATCACTAAGATAAAAGAGATCATCCCTGTAGACGATGCAGGTGTCGAGACAATACGCCAGATCCTTCATTCATATAAAAAAGGCGAAATTGAGGGAGATGATCTGGTACCTGAGATCTCACATAAACTGGATGTACCGGATTCAAAGGTCGCCGTAATGATCGACCATGTTTTTCCGGAGTTTAAAGAACTCACTCCCATTAGTTCGAATAAGACCCTTCGAAGCCATATGACATCGGGCTGGTTCATTACACTTGGTGCCATGGCGGAGCGGGTAAAACCACCAATTCATCTGTTCAGTGTTGATCGGTGCTTCAGGCGTGAACAGCAGGAAGACGCCACCCGGTTAATGACATATTTTTCAGCATCCTGTGTTATCATGGACCCTGAAGTTA
The DNA here is from genome assembly GCA_014859725.1 of Methanosarcinales archaeon. NCBI lineage: Archaea > Methanobacteriati > Methanobacteriota > Methanomicrobia > Methanosarcinales > Methanosarcinales archaeon. The sequence continues at coordinate 19,830 of JACUTQ010000007.1, forward strand.
CCATAGAACATGGTAAAGCGGTCGCTGCCGGATTACTGACCCAGTTCGGATTTGAGAAATTCAGGTTCAGGCCCGATGAGAAGCGTAGCAAATACTATGTGCCTGATACCCAGATCGAAGTATTCGCTTACCATCCCGGATTGGTAGGCAGCAGCACCAAATACAGTGACGGTTGGGTCGAAGTAGCTACTTTTGGTATATATTCACCATCCGCCCTTGCGCAGTACGATATCCCGTATCCGGTAATGAACCTCGGGTTGGGAGTAGAGCGCCTTGCCATGATCCTGCATGATTCTAATGATGTCCGTGCCCTTACGTACCCCCAATTCCCGGTATATGAAAGCAGATGGAAGATGTCTGATGAGGAACTGGCCGGCATGATATCTGTAGATAAGGTTCCGGTAACATCAGAAGGATGGGATATTCAAAGGGCTATAGTCAAGGTATGCGAAGAACACGGCAGTGAACCCAGCCCATGTGAATTCCTGGCATGGAGCGGTAAAGTCAGCGGTAAGGATGTTAAAGTATGGGTCACCGAACCTGAGGAGAATACTAAATTGTGTGGACCTGCTGCATTTAACAGTGTTATAGTATTAGAAGGAGATGTTCTGGGCCTGCCTGATTCGCCGAAATACGAAAAGCAATTCAATAATGGCACTAATGCAAATCTCAGGTATATTGATGCTTTTGCAGCATTGGCTGCATCAGAAATTGAAAACTCTGTCGGGGAGAATACCTTGACCCGGGTGAGGATAGTGAAAGTGCCGTCTGAAGTAAATATTATATTGGACCCAATTGCGCAGCGGAATATTACTGGTAATAATAAGAAAATAGACATCCGCGGCCCGGTATTTACAACCGTAAGATCGGAATTTTAATAATGTTGACATGCGATAATATTAATAGCCAATAAGAAGAACTATTTAGAAAAACATTGAATTTATGAGGTGGAAATATAATGAAATCTAAAAGCATTTTTTCAATAATACTCGTCATAGCTTTATTGACTATATCTATATTTGCAGCTGGATGTGCAGATAATGGGGTTGATGTAGATGAAACACCTACTGCTACTCCAACACAAACACCCACAGAACAACCAACAATTGAACCAACAATTGAACCAACTGAGGAACCCACGGCAACAGCTACAGAAGTAATTGAAGTTCCCATTTATGCCAGGCTTATGGCCTATCAGATATTACCAACAGGGGGTATGGAAATAAATGTGGGAGAGACAATTACATTTAGAAATTTTGATGCAATGAAAAGACAATTTGTGCTTGTTAGCGAAGAAAATCTGTGGGGAGAGGATCCAGCTCTTAGATATATGAGAACAGTAAACTACACATTTACTGAACCTGGAACATACACATTTTATGTCAAGCCTGCAGATAACAGGAAATGGACTGTCACTGTGGTATAGAATATAATGAAGACCAAAATCATCAGTGAAGGGGATATTCAGATAAAGGTTCCCCTTCCAGATGATTTATCTAAGTTCACTCCTTCATCTGCAGCCGTTTTTTACAATCCTGATATGGAATTGAACCGGGATATTACAGTAGCGTCAATTTCTGGATTTATTAAGCAAAAAGAAGCTGATTTAAATAAATTGTCCTACGTTGATGTCATGGCAGCTACAGGCATCAGGGGCATCAGGATTGCTTCTGAGGTCGGGCTGAGATGTCATCTAAATGATTGGAATGAAAATGCATACCAATTAATTAAGGAAAATATTGAGTTTAATGGATCAGAAGATGTATGTACTACCTCACACCAGAATGCCAATACCTTGCTGCATCAGAAACCATATGATATAGTTGATGTAGATCCATTTGGCTCCCCCGCGCCATTTCTGGATTCAGCTGCAAGGTCAGTACGCAGTTTATTATGCATTACTGCAACTGATACAGCACCGTTATGTGGTGCCCATTTAAAATCCGGGATCAGAAAGTATTCAGCATTACCATTAAATACAGAATATCACAGGGAGATGGGAGCACGCATTCTATTGGGCTCCATCACCAGAGCATTGGCTCTCAGGGACAAAGGAACGAATGTGTTGCTCACTCATGCAACCAGGCATTATGTCAGGACTTATGTTGAAATTGTATATGGAGTCAAGGCCGCTGATGAAGCAATGGAAGGACTGGGATTTATTAACCACTGTTTCAATTGCGCGTTCCGGGCATGGGAGCATGGCCTGGTGCCACAATTGGAGTCTGATTGCCCGATCTGCCATAAAACTTTGAAATTTGCAGGGCCCTTGTGGCTTGGTAATATTCAGGAACAGGATTTTTGTCAGGTCGTGCTGGATGAATTGGAAAACAGAAAACAGGGCAAGTGGGTACAAGCATCAAAGATAGTATCATTTTGCCGTGACGAGATCAATATACCTACCTATTATGACCAGCACTGGCTATCTAAAAAACTTAAAATATCTCCTGGACCTATTGACGATTTGATCCAGGCTTTGAAAACCGCAGGTTTTAAAGCATCTAGGACGCATTTTACAGGAACAGGTTTCAAGACCGATGCAGGATTTGAAAAAATAAATGAAATTCTAATAAATGTTGATCAAAAAATCTTAAGATGAAAATTTATCTATAATCATCGCATAGAGGTCATCAATCCATGAGTAATACATTTAAATTATTATTTAACAGGTTCGCTGGACCAAAACCCAAAATATCAAAAAGTCCATATGTCAGACTAATTGATCTGAAGTCAAAACCATATTTTATAGTAGCTTCAGTGGAAGTGGGAAATACAACGACCAAATGCATCCTGACTGCAACTAATCTGGAAAATGGACAGACCAGCCTTGTCAATAAGACTGTAAAAATGACCCGGGATGTCAGGAGTCCAAGACCTGAAGAAGAAATATTTGGCAAGACCTTAACCGGGATTTCCCTGACGAAAGATTCAGTAGCTGAAATGGTACGGGATACTCTTTTAGAATCTGTAAATAATGCCAATCTTGATATTAAAGAGGACCTGCATTTTGTGGTACGTTCCACAGGTGTTGTGGCTGGTTTTGATTCTCCTGAAGAAGTGGGTCATTTTATCAAAGCCCTTGCTGATGGATGTTTAATGGCGGGTGTACCTCCAAATAAAATGATCCCTGCCATGTCAATAGAAAATGTACCAATCCGTTTCAGAAAACATAGTCTGATAAAAAAGATTGTATTTACAGGTGCTGTGGGAGGTGTGCTGCCCCCAATGGGAGCTTCAGGACTTGAAGTGGTAGCAAATGAAATGGAAGGGGAACTTGCCACTGCCGGTATTAAGGAGGGGGCAAAATCAGCAGGCATAGACTTTCGAAATCCATGTCTTTCCATCGACTTCGGTACTACTCTGGATGGGCGCATCACCACCAGTGACCTGCCCTATGCCCATACTATCGGAAATTTTGCAGGTTTTGCAGGGGCTATTCCTGATGCAATTATTCAAGGTACTCATCTGGTAGATGAAAAGGTCGGCACTGCTCTTGACCTGTTCGATAACAAACCCGTTGGATTGTTTACGTGGATTCGACGGGGAAAAGTGATAAAAGAGTATGCAGCAATGATACATGAGTTGATAACTATTGAAGTGGTTCCTGAAAATGTGAGCCGATACGGTAGCGTTCCTGTAAATCCCAGGGCGGCAAAAGAAATTGGAGTGACCCTTATTGGATGCGATGTGGGGGTGAACGGTTCAGATCTTGAAAAACTGCTAACAATAGGGGGAGAGATCTATAAAAAATATGGTCTGAAAACTCTTTTCGCTGTCGTGGACGTGGTATGTACATATATGGCCACCCGGTTAGTAAAAGTGGCCATGGATGCCGATTTAATTACTGAAAGTTCTGCCATAGGGTTTACTGGCAGAGCTGCCATAACAGGTTGTAAACCCAAATTAATACTCAGCAATATTAAGAAACTTGGCCTGTATGATGCACCAGAGAACCATATCGTGTTTGTGGATGATGGTCTGGCCAGGGGTGCTGCAGTGATGGCCAGGTGTATGAACTCCATGGGGTCTCCCAAGAATCCTTTGGGCGGATGTATAAGTGGTAAATGCGTCCTTGGTGGGCGGATGAAACTTCAGGGAGGGCATATTGATGAAAAGGAATTGCAGAAACTCACTTCAAAAGGTTCGAATATGAACAGATCGATGTCATAAAGGAGATAATTTTGATAAACAGGGAAATCCAACCTAAAACCAGGGCTCTATTGTTAATGGGATGCCCGGAAGTGGCTGTTCAGACAAGTCTAGTACTATACACATCTCATCTTCTCATGAACAAAGGATGTACAGTATTGATCGCAGGCAATAATTCTGCCCTGGAACTTACCAGGATGGCAGATCCTGAGGGACATTATGTTAAGGAGAGTGCAGATATTGACACCACAATAGGTGATCTTGCTCAGAAGGTCTTTGATCCAGATATCTGTTATGTGTTCATCCACAATGATGCAGGAGTGTCATATCTAGCCACAGTTAATGCATTGATCAGCGGTGAAGCTGTGGGTGTCATTTTCGGACATGAACCCCAGAAATTGGCAGCGCAGTGCAGTGAAGCTGATCTGAAATGTATCTGGGCCAGGGCAGTACACAATCCCAGTCCTTTAAAATCCAAAATAACACGGGAGGTAGATCGTTGGTCTGCATCGATGAGTTAAACTATGAAATATTGCTATCAAAAGCTACTTATAAGGATTGTTCAAAGTTTATCAGATCAAAATTTAAAGAAACATATATCATAGAGCCCGGGTTTCAAATATTTGATGCTTTCATAATTGGAGTTCCACCTATTTATGTTGCTGTGGAAGACGAAACGATCATATTCCCATATACAAAACCGTGTCACGGCACTTTTGTGCTAAGTATTCACAATCCGGAAGCAGCAGCAAAACTCAGAAAAATGGGCAAACCCGCATAATTAAATAGCAGTAGATGTTGAATTGTCTAAGGCCCATCTGATAAATTCAGGGTTTGGAAATTCGTGAATAGTTGTAGAAACGATCATCCCATCACCGAACTCATGGGTCACAAGTACTGCTTCTTCTTTTTCGTTAACAAGGATACATTCACCTTCTGTTGTGCAAAAGAAGCCGTCACATTCCTGAACAGGATCGCTTGCAAGTAATGATGCCTTACTCTGGCATTTTTCATGCAGTTCTGCGGGTCCGTATATCAGGGAATATTCAAGATCAAAAGGCAGCCAATCATAGGAATGAGAGTCTGTAAGAGCACCAAAGACTAAAAGTGTCCCGCCTTTAGTAATAAAACTCTCGATCCTGTGTTTGTTTTTCATAAGAGATGGAAGCACGTTTGAATATTTTGGATTGGCAAATCCAGTTGGAATCAGTATCATCTTAAACGGGGGAAGAAAAGGTGATCCCATATTTGCAGGATGGATCAACTGATGATCAAAACCATGCTCAATAAAGAATTTCTCAAACAATAATCTGGAATCCCACAGGAGTGCGATATCGGCCATAAAGAAACCTATATTGATGATAAGGAACAAATACCTTTTCAGGGGAACATGGAAGAATCAATTAAGGAAGTCCTGGGCGAATTCCGGAAACACCTTCAAGCAGATGGTGGGGATATTGAATTCGTCGGGGTCGATAAGGGAATGGTAAAAGTACGGCTTTCAAGAACCACAGTTCCTGTCACATTCAGCACGTTCCTGAGGGATTATAAGACACGGGAGGGGATCAGTTGCGGGAGCTGTCGCATACCTACAGGTACCATTATTGCTGCACTGGAAATCACGCTAAAGGAAAAGATCCCTTCAGTTGAAGGGGTCGAACTGGTCAAATAATCAGGACATTCTGGCTTTAATATTTGTTGAGCCACATATTGGACATTCTGATGCATTCTTTTTCATGAACGCTTTTTTACAGGATCTACAATAGTATATAGCACTATTTTGCTTAAGAGCATCAATGTCCTCTGGCATTGCAGAAAAAGATATGCTAGTACTGCACATTAATAGCACCTCCCTTGTAAATATTTAATTTTCCTGTAACAATAGATAAAGTCTTTGGTAGGTGCTTCTTTGTTGATGAAAACTTATATGAATGGTAACGTAGTATGCAGGTCATACAATTATATTAGGAGTATTAGAATGGGAATCAGACCAAGTTATATAAAATCCCTTGCAACCCAATTATTAAATGACAAAGGCGAACTTTTCACAAAAGATTTTGAAGACAATAAACCGCTTGTTACTCAATATACCAATGTACAGAGCAAGGTAATTAGAAACCGAATAGCCGGATATATTACCAGGAAGAAGAATAGACAATAATAATTGACAAATAATAGGTGGTCCTGCAATGTTGGACGGTGTAATAACTGCAATGATAACACCTTTCACTCCTGACAACAGGATTGATAAAGCAGGTTTGCAGTCCAATATAGATTTTTTAATTAAAAGAGGGATTTCTGGTGTAGTGCCTTCCGGGACGACTGGCGAGTCAGCCACCCTTACTTTTCAGGAACATAAGGACCTGATCGATATCAGTGTTGAGTGCAGTACCGTGCCTGTTGTTGCAGGTACCGGGTCAAATAGCACTTCAGAAGCCCTGGAATTAACAAAATACGCAGCAGACGCCGGGGCTGATGCAGCTTTGCTCATCACTCCTTATTATAATAAACCCAACGATGCCGGGCTCTTAAAGCATTTTACCACTATTGCAGATCATGCTGATATACCACAGATATTGTATAATGTCCCAAGCAGGACATGTATCAATATGAAAAATGAAGTGACTGCAGAGTTGGCCCAACATCCTAATATTATGGGGATCAAGGAGGCCAGCGGGGATCTGGACCAGATAAAGGATATTATCCAGCGAACCCAGGACCAGGATTTTGTGATATTTTCAGGAGATGATGCTTTGACAGTTCCGATCATGGAACTGGGAGGTGTGGGTGTGATCAGCGTAGCTGCGAATATTGTTCCAGATAAGGTGACTGCAATGGTACAGGCTTTTAAAGCAGGGAATATGGATGAAGTCCGAAGGCTTGAAATCCTGCTTGCCCCTTTGATCAAGGCATTGTTCATTGAGACAAACCCCGTCCCTGTTAAAAAGGCTGTAGAATTGATAGGCCTGGCATCGGGTGAACTGAGATTACCTTTGGCTCCTATAAGTCAGGAGAATGAGGAAATACTGGTTGCAGAACTTAAGTCCATCGGGGTGTTAGAATCATAATTCGTGCTGCTGTTACGGGAGTATGCGGCAGGATGGGCGCACTTATTGTAAATAATATTTTGAGTTCTGAAAATATGGAACTATCTGCCGGTTTTGACATAACCAATATCGGAATGGATGTGGGTGAAGTGATCGGGACCGGGAATCTGGGTGTACCTGTATCTGGCCCGGATGATATGGAATCTGTTATCAGGGACAGTGGTACCCAGGTTGTTATTGATTTCACAATTGCTGCAGCTGCTGCAGAGAATGTAGTAAAGGCAGCCAGTGCAGGCAGCGACCTGGTGATGGGGACTACAGGGTTCAGCGATGAGCAGGTCGAAAGGATGCATGTAGCCATAGCAGATAATAAGGTCTCTGCAGTGATCTCACCAAACTTTGCTGTGGGAGTTAATATATTCTGGGAGCTGCTTGAAGAGGCAGCCAGACATCTGGAAGGATTTGATGTGGAGATTATCGAAATCCATCATAATATGAAGAAGGACGCCCCCAGCGGTACTGCAGTAAAGGCCGCCCAGGTTATCAATAAGGTTTTAGGGGGCAGAGAATATGTGTACGGCCGGCAGGGTCTTGCACCCAGGGGAGATGAGATCGGTATCCATGCAATCCGTGGCGGTGATGTGGTGGGCGACCATACAGTACTGTTCTTTGGTGATGGTGAGCGCATCGAGATCAGGCACCAGGCACACAGCAGGCAGGCATTTGCAGGAGGAGCTGTGCGGGCTGCCAGGTGGTTAATGGACCAGCCGCCGGGTGTGTACGGGATGGATGATGTGCTGGGTTTGAAGAGCTAGAATGATGTTAGTTTTTTTCTAAATTTGAACCCCAAGATCGCCGTGAGCTAGTACGATGTTCAGACTTAAAAGTTCCACCTCAAAAAAAAGAGATGTGGTCAAAAGACCATAATCAAAAACATGGAATGATTATTTCCATTCCCAAGTTTTGGTTACAGTATTCTCATCCTCGTCCATTTCATATTCAAAGACCGTAGCCATATAGTTCAGCTTGTCAAACTTCCGGGAAGCCGTCTCGTAGAATACACTCCCTCGGATGCTAACTGTATTTTGGCCAGTCAACTTTCCCACTCCTTGGGCTCTAAAGGTAGCACCATCTCCACCTTCTGACATGACTATTCCATTACCATATGCATATAGCACTCCATTGGGCCGCATATCTGATAAATAGGTAAGGACAACCTTGACCTTGGTTCCCAGGAATTCCCCCCTCATTTTTTCTGATGTTTCGACCATTGTTTTGCGGCCTCTTTTTACAATTACCCGCTGGCTCGATACTTTCCCTTGCAACTCACTAACCATTTCACCTAACATACACTCACCCCACATTGAAATTTCTGTGTGGAATAATTGTGAATAATCGAAGTTAAGAGTTGTGGTCATCTTGCTCGCCCGAAAATCAAAGAGCTGAGATTTCTCACGGTTCTGAAAATACGCCGGCACCCAAAAACAGCAGGAAGAATCGAAAAG